>JADFYA010000185.1 GCA_015233285.1 Deltaproteobacteria bacterium
TCTCTGGAAAAATACCTCGATATCATTCATCAGGTCCTGGTTGTAGACCAGTTCCACCCCCGCGGCCTGGGCCACAGCCTGGCGGGTCAGGTCGTCCTCGGTCGGTCCCAGTCCGCCGGTGGTGATGACCAGGTCGGACCGGGCCAGGGCCTGCCTGATGGCCAGTTCAATATCCTCGAGCCGGTCGCCCACTGCCGTCCGAAATCCCACGGCCAGTCCGATCCGGCCCAGTTCCTTGGCCAGGTAAACGGTGTTGGTGTCAACAATCTGCCCCAACAGCAGCTCACTCCCAATGGTGATAATTTCACACCGCAGAGATTCCGGCCTGCCGGCCTCCAATCCCGTATTCATCATATTCACCTTATCCGTGAAGACTCCCATAAATAATGGCTTGAAAGATGTCTCATCTAATGAGTGGTGATCTTAAGGATGTTCCGCCCGGCCCGGCTCTACGACCGGCTTCTCCCTGGTTCAGCTTTGATATCCGGGGTTCGGTTACGACGGATTATTCGGCCCAGAATAAACGTTTTGGGGCACAAATTCAACAAATTAATTTTGGCAAAATACAGGGATAGTTCGAGGAGGAAAATATCACGACTTCATTCGGCATCGACGAAATGTAAGTTTCAAATAATGAAAACGGAGGATTCTCCATAGAGCAAAATCATTTTGTTGCCTTTTTGATGTGTTTCTGGTAACCTATCTACAGATGTTATATTTTCTCATGGAGGCTTTGAAAGCGATGCCAACGGCAACCATTGAACACGTCAAAGGAAGCGAGCTACCGGCCGGCCTGCTGGAAAAGGTTGGCGGGTATCCTGATGAAATGTTTACAATTACCATCGAGTCTGAGGATGAGGATGATTCCGATTATCCTTCGGAAGAAAAATTCCGGCCGGAGTTTGTTGAGGAGGTAGAGCGCCGATCAAAGGCTTATTGGTCCGGTCAATCTAAGGGGACCATCTGCCGCACCAAAGAAGAAGTGGACGCTTTTTTCGATTCTGTTTGGGGAAAGGATGACTAAAGGGCGGGACCGGCCAGAGCCCAGGGAACTCGGCCAGCGGAAAAAGCGACAAGAAGGACTAGTCCCGTGAACCCAACCAGGTCGAGTATAACGATTTCGTCCTTACAGCACTTCTGATTTTGTAGCCGTCGACAAAAACAGGGCGGTCACTTCGCGTGGCCGCCCCGTTTATTCATGGCTTATTCATGGTCTTGACTGATGCCCTGATTATTTCTTTTTGCTCTGAGCCTTAAGCGGTTCGGCCAGCATGTCCAGGCCGGCCTGGAACATGGTCAGGCACTGGTCCCACATCTTGGCTGGTTCCATAACCGGGAAGAGGTTGGCCAGGTTCATGGCTTTGCCGCTGAAGAAGGGATTGGCTTCCATCAGTTTGAGCGGGTCCCACATTTTGGCCAGAGCAGTCAGGTCGGGTTGCTTCCAATCAAAGGGATTGAAGGGAGACCACATCATCAAGCTCTTGGCCTGACACTCTTCCATGTTGAACCCGAAAAGCCGGTTCAAAGGATGCCCTGCGTCGGGCGTGGTGGACACTTTTTCAGGATTGCTCCCAAAGGTGCCCAGGGCCGAGATATTGTGCAGGATGACTTTCTTTTCCGTCTGAGACGGGAGCGCGTCGCCCGGTGTGTCCACCTGGGTAAGTTTCATTTCTTCGGACATTTCTTTTTGCCTCTCCTTATAGGGTACTCATCAGAATAGGGCACTCATCGGATGTTGCCGGCTGCATGTTGCTCCTTGCTCGTTCAAGACAACCGGTAACGGGCAACCAGCAACGGGCAACCAGCAACTCCATAATCAAAAAATGTAAGCTATAACCGTTCGTCGGATGCGGCCTCGAATGCCGCCTGATCTTCCGGGACCGAGACCTACTTGCCGGATTTGGCCTTAGCCGACTTGTCCTTGCCTGGTTTGCCGCTGGTCTTGGCTCCGGTAGATTTGGTGGCCATGGCGTCAGCCGGGGCAATGGCACAGGAGACTCCAGGCTCTTCGGCCGGTACCATCGAAGTCGGCCAGGCGGGCATTTGGTCCATGGCCGGGGCTGTCGCCGCCACTTTCTGGGTCTGGCTATCTGTTTGGTATTCCATTCGAATAGTTATCTGATTATCTGTCCGATTGACCAGCGGGACCGGTGAACCGGCTTTGGGCGCCCCGGCCTGGTCCATCGCAGTCGGCGGGTTGGGCACTGGTTCCACACTCGGAGGACCTGCAACCGCCACTTCCTGAGGCCGGCTATTTGCTTGATTCGTCGGGTTAGGTTCCGGATCAGGGCTGACGGCCGGTTTAGCTTCAGCGTCCAGCTTTCTTTCCAGATCCAATTGAAAGACGACCGGTCCCCGGCAATTACCCCCAAATGTTTTGTTGAGGGAACACGAAGTATCCGGATCAGACCAGGACGTGGCGATGGCGCCGTGCCCTTTAGGGAAGACGCTGACTTCAGCCTCCACGAAGTCCAGCGGGGCCAGAGCCGAGGCCCGGTCCACCAGATCATCTTTGTCGGCACAGCAAATCAGCCACTTGATGCCTTTTTCGGCCAGCCGTTTGAAGTTAAGCGGACGGTTGAACAGCCGGACCGGGAGGGTGCCGTCTTTAGTCACAGGAATGGTATAGGAATCAAAACTCATCTTGGTGATGGACACCGGTAGATCATTGCGGTCATAGGTCAGCCAGTAGTTAATGGCCGCGGCTGTTTTGTTGACCTGGACCGTCTCGCAATCCGGGAGATCAAACATCTTCAGATCCCGGAAGAAAGTAAATACCGGAGCTTCCTTGTCCATGCTTTTCAGCTTATAGACCCAGCTCATGACCTTCCCGTCCACCACCTGATTGCCGTTCGGCAAGGTTTTCGTGGCGTAGCCCAGGTCCCGGAACCGGGCCGGGAGATGCGACAGGTACTCGACTAAGGCAATGCTCCGGGTTCCGTCCATGGGTGAGACGCAGGTGATCAGGGCGTCAACCAGCCCATCGAGTTCTCCAGACAGGAGGTCGGCCACAGCCACAAATCCGCCCTGGCAAAAACCATTGAGGGTCACCGGCCGGTTATGTTTGGCTTTGACGGTTTCGCAGAAGTCGCGCAGATCTAAGGCATCATCCTCGCCGGTCATGGTCTGGACCGCTGGGGTGGTGTCGATGTCTTTAATGATCCGGACATAGGTCGGGATACCGTGGTTGGCATAGGCGTGGACGTAGCTTTTGTTCTGTTTGGGCAGGAAGCACAGGATATTGGCGCCCAGGACATAGGGGGGGAGGATGATGATGGGTTTCCCGTGTTCCCGGACCTGGACATGGTCATCTGTGGGTAAAACCTGGTATAACCAGAACCGGTCCGTTTCCGCGGCCAGGACATACCCCGGCTCCTCAAAATGAAAGCCGTATTCGGGTTTAATGTCTAATATGGACTGGGGTAAACCATAGACCAGGTTATAAACGATATTCCGCCGCCGGGCGATGTAATCGGCCAGGTTATGGCCGTTCCGGGGAAAAATGGTATTCATCCAGGCCCAAAAAACATTCTCGATTTCCTTAAGGGTGTATTCATTTACGGCAGCCAGACTGCTGGAGCCGCCTTTATCGGCCACCTGGAAATTAAACATGAGAAGTTCCAGATAGTCACGCCATGTTTCCCATGGCGGAGTACGCCAGGATTTATTTCGTTCCACGGCAATGAAGGAGGCCAACGAGATCCAGAACGGGGTCATGAAATCGCTGAGGTAGCGCATCACGCCGTTTGTCAGCACCTGATTGGCTTTAAAATAATCAAATGTGGCCTCAATTATTTTTTGATTTGTTTCAGAGTACTTATCCAATAGTTGCGGCTCGAAAGAGGCCCCTTCGAAAAAGTCTTTAAGCAGTTCGCCGGGTAATCCGAGTTTCTGATCCGTCATTTGATTCGCCTCACTTTTGTCCTATTTTATTGCGGTTAGGTCCGGGGAGTGGGAGGGGCGATTAGCTCCATATTAATTATGATGATGAATTCCATATTTTTTTGACTACAGACGGTTTTTCTACGGCCTCAGAATATACGTATCAGCAGATCTCATGAAAATCAATAAGGGTGATAAAAATGTCGCCGTGTCTGGTACTTATCTTATTATAATTTAATCTATTATTTCCTAATACTAATATTTCGTGACGAAACGAGATATTGAAGATGTCGCTGTGTTACAAAGGTATGGCGCTCTATTTCGGCATTAACCCACCTGGATAAAGCGCCATGTCCGACGACTAAGAGATCCTAAGCCTTCTCGGCGGTGCATTTTTTTGCCCGGTCGAGGGGCTCCGGGGGAGGGTCAACCGCGGATTTCCGCGGCGTCCTCAGCGGTCTTTAGTCGTTTCTGCCGGCCGGGCAATCAACGTCTTATTTAAATTTATCAGCGGCAAAGAATTCTTCCATCTTCTTGAAGTTGTCTTCCACCACTTTCTTGAAGTCATCGCGGGCCGTTTTATAGGACTTAACCCATTCCGTAACGGCCTTTTTTCCTTCTTCGGGTATCCCGGTGGCCTGATCGAGAAACATGTTGCTCATTTTTTCCATCTGTTCCTGGAACATGGTGATGCTGTTGAAGGTGTTATCAAACATATACTTGTTGAAATTGATCATCTGTTGTAACATTTTTTGGGGTTCCATGGCTTCTCCTTCTGTGGTGTTTTTCTTAAGGGGCGTCAAAATGGGATGTACTGACAACTATCAATAAGTTAATCAAGTTAGGGACCATCCGGCTCGGCTGTCATTCGTTTTTGCAAAAACAGCTCTGGATCTGGTTAAAACCATCATTCATCATCGTTTTGAAATCGGAACTTGTTTTTCTACAAGTCGCCAGATAATCATTTACGACTTTTTTTCCTTCTTGGGGAATCCAGGCGGCCTGGTCCATCATCAGGTTGGTCATTTTTTCCATCTGGTCTTGGACCATGGACATGGCGTTAAAGGTGTTGTCAAGGGTGGCCTTCTCAAACTCAATCATTTGTTTTGCAAATTGTTGGGGATCCATGATATTAATACCTCCGATATGTTTATGTGGTCGGTTACCGGGTGTTGGTCCCGGGTCGAGCTATGCTTGGGGTGACAAACCCGATGAAACTGTGAGGAGTTGCGCTGGGGCACCCGGGCAGAGAATCGTGGGAAAGCATCGGGGATAAGAAGCCGGCCCCTGGCCCAGCCACCGGGTATGCGATTTGCTTAGTAAGAATGGTTCAAAGATAATACGGATTCCCCCGGTTGTCAAAGGAAAAAATGTTGCAGTGCAAAATTATTATTTTATTATCCTGATATAACAAGATAAAAATATAACGCAAAGACGCCATCTCGCTTTCGGGTAAGGCTCTTGCCCGGCGAAGTGGATTCCCCAAACGACTTGTCCCGCAGGAGATAAATTGCTACGCAGGTTTGACGGCAACCGAAGTGGCGGTGAAACATCTCCAGGAAAAAAATTATGCCCGAAGACAGGCTGTTGGTTAAAAAATATTCCAACCGGCGACTCTATGACACTGAAAAGAGCGCTTACGTCACCTTAGATGATATTTGTCAGGCGATTAAGCAGGGCCGGCAAGTGGATGTCGTCGATGCCAAGACCAGGGAAGACGTGACTGCGTTTATCCTGACTCAGATCGTCTTAGAAGAAGCCAGGAAAAAGAACATTCTTCTGCCGGTGCCGTTGCTCCATCTGGTTATCCAGCATGGGGAAAGTGTGCTGGCCGAGTTTTTTGATAAGTATCTTCACCAGACGATCCGGAGCTATTTGATGTTCAAAACGACCCTGGACGAACAATTCCGGAAATGGTTGGACATGGGCGCGGACCTGACCAGTCTGGCTCAAAAAACCATGGTTGGGCTGTCGCCTCTTAAATCCGTGTTCGATGCTTTCGGGGACAAGTCTAAACCGGGAGAAGAGAAAAAGAAGGAATAAAATCAACGCTTCGGCGGACGATTGGGGCCGGATGTTTTCAACCGGACGGGATGCTGGAAGCCGCATCTCCCATGCGTTGGTTGGCGCAAGAATCGGGCCTGGAGCTACCTAAGTTGACCGCCGCTTCTTCCATATCCGAGAAGAGCGTTTTGTATAAATTGCAATAAGGATCTTTCCGGCAGAGGTCGCCGGTAACGGTGTATGCTCTGACCGGGCACCCACCGTGGCACAAGGTCAGATACCGGCAATCAAGACAATCTTCTCGTTGAACCAACAGACCGGGTCTGGCCTGGAGGCGTCGGCGGGCCTGGCTGTTCCGGAGCAAATCAGATAAGTTGTCGCATTCAAATATGTTGCCGAAGCGGAATTCCGGATAGCTGGTGACCCAACAGTCGCACTGGGCGACGTGCCCGCGGGGATCAATGCACACGAACTCATTGACACAGTTATCCCGCCAGATGCAGAGCAGGTCCTTATTTCCGTAAAGGAAATAGTCCAAGAGCTTATCAAAGGGGCCGACTCTGACTCCATTGGGCCGACCCCGGTCAAGCCAGATGCCGGCCAAATCCACCATAAACTTGCTGAGATGCTTGATGTCCAAGGGGTAACCCTGCTTCACCGTTGAGGGTACCCCCCCTGGGAACGGAGTGTTGATTTGAAAACTAGTGAGCCCCAGCTCCTCTACAAAATGTGAATAGAACCGGCCCGCCCCCATTTCCAAGGTTTCATTATTAGGAATTGATATAATCCCAACCTCGATGCCGGCTTCCCTGGCTTCTTGAATTTTTTGTTCCCATATAATTTCGTATTCTTTCGGGCCCCCGCCTTTAAGTTTTCGGTGGAGATTGGGAAAATCCATTGAGGAGCCGATATTATTTCCGAACATTCTCGAAAGAATTCCATTCCATTGTCGGCTGTAGGCCATCATGTTGGACTGGATGTAGTTCAGGACCTGCTTATGCCTTTTTTCAGCCGCCTCCTGAACAACGTCGTGGGCTTGTTCAAACCAGGCGGGCGGCATGGTCATAACCTCGCCTCCCTGCCAATATATGGACAAAGTTTCCAGGCGGCGTTGGTCCATGTAGTCCATGACCTTCTGGATGACCACGGAAAGTTGTTCCATGGTCAGGTCATAGTCACTTTCGCGCTCGAAGCAGTAGCCACAAGCCGCGTTGCACCTTAAAGTCGGCAAAAGGATGAGCGAACAATTTCCTCCGGTCATGATCGGTTTTCACCCCTTTCCCCGAGTTGGGCCAGGTCCTTCCTCAATTCTATGGCCGCATCCTTTAACATCCGAAATAGGGCCTTTGCTCCG
>JADFYA010000186.1 GCA_015233285.1 Deltaproteobacteria bacterium
AATGGTTAATTCCGATTAAGCCCTGAAAGGGCGCTCTAGGTTAGCCCAGGGCAACGCCCTGGGTAGGGGTGGCGACTATATAAAAACCGTGTAATAGTCACATAAAACCGCCGGCAATCCCGTACTTAAGCCGTAGCCGGACATTCCATTCAGAGGAAATGATTTTGGGGGCCGGCCGACCTCCTGACCATCCCGCTGACACGTAACCTGCCGTATTTCCCAGGGCACTGCCCTGGGCTAACCTAGAGCGCCCCGTTGGGGCTTAATCGGAATGGTCTATTTTAAAAAAAATTAGCTCGTTTGTCCGCACCCTTAAGTCAATGACATTGACCCGTACCCCGCAACACGAAACCCATTCAGTCTTTTTGGATCGGGAATTCCATAATGACCTCGGTGCCTCCGTCTTGTTCAAAGCGGATGGTTCCATGAAGTTGGGCCTGGATCAGGGTGACGACCAGTTCCAGTCCCATGCTGACCGGATTTTGGGTATCTAATTGCTCTGGGAGGCCGGCGCCGTTATCTTTCACCCGAATCATGATCAGGTTTTCCGAAGGTTCGTTAATAGCCACTTCAACCTCACCGCCGGGCCGGTTTTTAAAGGCATGCTTGAAGACATTGGACAACAACTCATTGAGAACCAGGGCGCAAGGAATGGCCTGATTTATGGTCAATTGAACCGTGGAGGGAATGATTGAGACATGGATTGCTTTGGCTGTGGCCTGGTAAGCCTGACTCAGGAAATCCGCCAGACTCCGGACATGGCTTTCCATATTGATCATGTCAAACCGTTCACTTTGGTAAAGCTGTTTGTGAATTAAGGCCATTGTATGGACTTTGGCCTTGGCGTCCGCCAGCAATTCAATCGCTTCTCGGTTACTGGTCTGCATACTGGTCATATCGAGCAGGCTGGATATAATCTGGAGGTTGTTCTTGACCCGGTGATGGATTTCCTTAAGGAGCACATCCTTTTCTTGGAGAGACGCTTTAATTTGAGCTTCAGCCTGCTTGCGTTCGGTGACGTCGGTGACCAAATAGATGAATCCGGTCACCTCTCCTTGATTGTTTCGCCGGTATTCCCAGGCCACTTCAACGTCAATTATCCGGCCATCACGGGTGCGGTTTTTGCCGGTCCAGGGGTAGGGGGTTGGTTGCTCTTCGACCAGTCTCTTTAGTTCGTTGCGAAGTGCTTCCCGATCGGAGTCGTCGGCCAACATCATGAACATTTTTTTGTCCAGCAACTGACTCTTATAGTAACCTGTAATCTTTTGATAGGCCGGATTACAGTATAATATGACTCCAAAAACATCAATCTCAGACACGCCGTAAGGGATCATGTCGACCAGTTTGCGATAATTCTCCTCACTTTTGAACAATTCCTCCTGGGCCCGTTTCCGCTCGGTAATATCAATCAATACGGCCAGGGAACCGGTTACCTGCCTTTGAGTGTCGCGTTCCGCGATGGCCGACAAGAGGACGTCCATCAGTTCACCGTTTTTCTTAATGTAGACGTATGGAGCGTCCCGGCAAAAGGTATTTGCCAGAAGATCTGGCAGAAGTACTTTCTCGGCAAAATCTCTAGATTCTTCAGTCAAAAATTCCACAAATTGCCGGCCGATAACTTCATCCCGGGCATAGCCCAAAATTTCCAACCAATAATTGCTGACACTGATCAGCACGCCGTGATCATCGGTGGATTGCAGCATAACCGGAGTGTTGTGGTAAATGCTGCGGTATCGTTCTTCGCTTTCTCGTAACGTGTCTTTAGTCTGTTGAAGTTCGGTAATCTGAGTTTCGACCGTTCCGGCCATTTGATTCAACGTCTTGGCCAAGTTGCCAAATTCATCGGAAGAATCGACTGGAATCTCCTGCCAGTCACCCCCGGAAAAAGATGCCGCCCTGGTGGCCAGGGTTCGCAGAGGTCTGGTAATCTTTCGGGTCACGATCAGGGCAACCGGGATAACCGCGACCAGGCAGACCAGGGCGACCACCAGCAAGAGCCACGTGGTCTCAGCCGTATCAGTCATTTTTTTCATACGTGACATTCGGATAGCCACAACTCCTTGGGATTGATCCTTGTCGCAGAGTGGGACCAATCCTTGCAAAAAGCTTTCATTCCCGATAGTGATCTCTTTTATCTGAGAACTTTCATTATATTCGTGACAATTCACACGAGGGGTATTTGTTTCGTCGCTCTTTAGAGTCGGCCATTCCTCGGGCATGGTCCCAGTCAGAAACTGATCTCCGGCGTACAGGACCACCTGCATGCTCAGCCGGTTTTTCAACTCAAACATTATTTCTTTACCCAAGCACTTGCTAAAAATCAGATAGCCCAGAACAGTATGGGGGCCGCCGCCTTCTTCCAACGCGTCAAAGGCCACCTGCCCCACCAAAGCCAATCCGTGATCTGTCTTGGAGTAGCGGACCGTCCCCAGCAGCGCGGGCGCGACCAACCCGGTCGGAACAGTGTCTGGTGTTTTAACTTTTTCCTCTGTCCAACCCCTTTGCGACTTGCCTCCCAGCTTGAATCGGGTGGTCAAACGTATGGGGTTGCCGTTCTCGGTTAGGCTGGGATATTTTATGACGGAAATTCCTCCCGGCTGGTATTGGGTATAAGCCAGCAGATCTAGATCGTGGCCGACCAGGTACAATTCATATATATCTTCTCTGACGGCGAAGTTGTGTAAAGCCTCGCCCAGATTTTTTTTAAGATCATCCGCCATGGTTCGGTGAGCTGATTGGTTAAGAGCGTTTTTTTTGATGTTCATCAGATCCTGGAGGCCATTCATCCTGATTCGGTCTTTGGTGAAACCAACGGCGGTCTTGAGTAAGTTCTCCTTCAGGCCGTCAAGACACTGTCGGACCACCCAAATGCCCTTGGTCACTTGGTGATGATCAAAACGGTTGTTTTGAATGTGTAGTAACCACATTACGGCCGCTGTTGTGAACCCGATGGTCAAGATGACGATGCTGTAGATCAGGATGAAAACCTTGTGGCCTAGAAGAAGACGTGAGTTGAATGCCTTGATTGTCATGGGCTGTCCAATCCGATGCGAGCTGTTTGTTGGGGGTTACGATTTGTGGATTACTGTTTACCCTTGAACTTGTCCTGTTGCACTGAGGACATGACAGACAAGGTAGACCCCGGTATCATTGGCCCGTAACCCGACATGGTCAGGCCGGCTTGATGAAGACAATTTTTTCCAAAAGGACGGTCTCCGACTTCTTTTTAATAATATCCGTGTAGTTGGTGTTGAGACTCTTAAGCACGATCACATCTCCATGCTCGTAGTAAATCTTCACCCAGGCATTGAAATCGGAGTCTTTAAAGACAACCAGATCCTGGTTTCGGACCAGTTTCCTTGATTCGGGCAGGATATACAGGTCGGTGCCTTCTTTTAAGGGAAACATGGAGTCACCTCTGATGCGGAGCACATACATCCGGCCGGCCTGATCGACAGATACGCCGGGTGGAGTCTCAGCCCAGTCAAAGCCTTGCCCGGCCACATAGCCACCGTCTGTCCACTGGGCCGGTTCACCGGCTGACACGTATGATATAACCGGGATCTTATGGCTAGTCGGCCAGTGGTTGGCTGTCTGGCCGGCCCCGTAGGTGGCGCTGTGGCTGGATAGGACCTGTTCCACGATTTCGAAGACCTTCGCCGCGGCTTGATTGGACGGTTTGGCATAGATTCGCCCATTGGCCTTAACATAACCGGCGGTCTTGACGTTTTGTTCCAAATAGGCCATCAGCGTGCCTTCGACAAAATCAACCTGCCAGGTCCGGTCTAAGAGGGATGGTAGGAGCTTTTTTAGGTTATGTTCAATGTTTGGGTCGCTCTTCAATAAGATCAAGTCGCTAGGCGCCACCTCCAGGTACCGGTCATTTAGCCAGACGTCGGCGGCCAGGCAACAGGCCAGAAACCGGACCAGGTAGTCCTCAATGGAATGCTTGGCTTGCCCGGAGATTTCCGTTTTGAGTTCTTTCAGCATGTCCCCGTCATCCATAATAAGCCTGTCCAGGAAGGCTTTTCTAAAGCGGGGGTAGCGGGGTGGTGGGACGAGCAAGTCCGCCTCTTGCTGATACCCTGACAGGCGTAGGATTTCGGCGGCTTTTTCGCCTGGTAAATTTAGGGCCTGGCAGACTGCCTGAAGGGTCGAGGGTTTAATTCTTCTTCCCTCGTGGAAGAGCCGGCGGAGCGTTTCCGGGCTGACCCCCAGGACCTCTTCGTGGGCGCGGCGAAAGTCGGTTAGATTTTCGAAACCGGCCTGATGGAGAGCTTCCATCAAGAGTTTTTTAATGGACTGGTTGATGTCAGACAGATTCGCCGTGGTCATGGTTATGGCCTTCTGCAGTTTAGTTGGATTGGCCTGAGGAGAAGATAATGGCCTCAAGACTGAAGTCGAGCGAGGCGGGTTGGGCTATGAAGGAGACCATCACGTCTCAAGCCGGGCGATATCACTGTAACAATGTACACCAATTGGGAGAGGTAGTCAAGGGTATGGGGGGCGACAAATGAAGTTCAAAAAACTGTTGACACACACAAATTTGTGTGTATAATATCCCTGTCGTTTGCTACAGCTTTGGGCTTCTTTTGATTTCTTATTCAACATGTGATAATAATTATATTATAATCCTTACCAGGATGGCGCCGAAAGGTTTTTAGACAAATTTATACACACAAATTTGTGTGTAATAGCTCCACCGCCCAAGCAAATAATTCCATTATTGCTGTGGAGATTCGGCCTGTGTGTTATAAGCACCCCGAATTGGGCTGTCCGTTTCATTGCTTTGTTTATTTATCCACACACAGTTGTGTGTAAGGAGGAGCCATGCCGACCATTAATACCTTAACCCCAGAAATAATTGACGACTTCATTACTTGCCCCAAAATGGCCGCGTATCGCCATGTGGCCGGGCAACAGCCGGCGTCACGCCATGCCGACTCCCTGGCAGCCCGAGCACTTAAAAAGGCCCTAACACAAACTCCGGCT
The DNA here is from genome assembly GCA_015233285.1 of Deltaproteobacteria bacterium. The sequence goes on from JADFYA010000186.1 coordinate 4,993, forward strand.
GGTCACGACGATCCCGCCGGTGCCGCGGCTAGTCTGCTTTTGGCCGAATTTGAAAGAACAAAGGCGGAAGAACGCGCGGCTGGGGTCTTGATTAACGGGGAAGCCAACCTCGATGATTATCAGGAGATGCTGCGCGGTTACTTTAACGCCCCCTGGAATCGGGGAGCCCGAATATTATCGGCTGGGAAGCCATATCTATTCAAAATCAAACCGGGCCGAGCGGTGTATCAGTTGTCCGGCTTTATTCAGGAATTGATCGAAGTCGACAAGACCGGACTCGCGGCCGATTTCCCGCAATTGGCCTCATGGCCGGAATTCTCCGCGCCCAAACCGTCCGTGGTCATCCACCGGGTGATCACCACGGCCCGGAGGAATGGCGTTTCACCTTTTGAGCTGATGCAGCATAACCAGTTGCGGATAGCCGCCCTGGCCCTGGCTGAAAAAAACAACGCATTTGAGCAAGGCGAAATGATCAAGATTCCCGACTTGCACGCCGTCTATTATCTCCGAGATCATCTCCCTTACCGAACGGATGGACCGTATCTGAAAAATGCCGTTGGAGAATTTCTAAAGTGTGACATGGTAACCGAACCCTGCGTGGTGGGAAAACACAGGTTGGCCGATGATCGCGCAAAGGTATCCAGATGCCGGGGAAAGCGGGAGTATTGTCGGTGCATAGCCCGCGGCCGGGGAATGTATTTTACACCCCATAGCCATGATTGGCTGCGTCAGGCCCGGCGGGAAATAATGGCGGTCGGCGCGGCCATGCGCAAAGGTGATTTCCAAAGGCGGCCAAACCGCTTCTGCGCCAACCATTGCGGTTACAAACAGACCTGCTTTAACGAGATCTGGCCGGCAGCCGGGCGGGGGGACTATTTGCAGCCGGAAATGCCGGCTCCCTTAGATTCCATTTCTATTTAAGGAATGACCATGACCCCCACCATAAAATTTGAAGTGGCCAGGGGCTGGCAGTCCATCGCTCTGATGATGCAGTGTAGCATCAGCACGGCCAAACGCCGGGCTAAGGACCAGGGGTTGCCGATTATAAACGAATTTGGGACACCGGTCTTGATCAATCTGGATTATCTGGACTGGTTGAGTACCCTCAGAAAGGATCCGAAGCATTCCTTTTCCGGACGAAAAAGGTGTTGGGCCGGACCTCGGCGGGGTGGGGCGGACAACGGGTGCGCGGATAGCCGGGTCAACTAAACAGGGGTGTGGCGCCGGCAAATATTGATTGGCATTGAGGCGGCTAATGTGTTACACTTACCACCGAGAGTCGGGCAATCCGTCCGGTGGCTCTTCGATTTGCCGGCCGGATTGCCTGATGCGGGAAACCCGGAAGCCCCAATTGACCCTTAACGTATGAGGAGGAATGATTATGCCACGTGCCATCCGAAAATTTACCCTTGTTTTGTTTGCTGGCTGCTTTTTCATCAGCCTGGCGGTGACTGCCAAGGCCGCTACGATGAACGGTGTCTGGAGTATGACCACCGGCCAATACCTGGTCTTGATGGCCGGGACCTCGGGAGACGCGGTCGGCATCTTGATCAATTCCGATTTGAAGTCAGGAAACGCCCTTTACGGCATTGGTACGGCCGGCAGCTTCAACCTGAACAGTGTTGTGGATAGCGTGAACGTATCCGGCTCCGTTACCAATAATTCCATGGCCGGGACCTTGACCTCCAGCGGACACTCCGTCACCTATACGGCCAATTTGGTTTTTACCTACGCCGGTAGCATTTATGATGGCATTTGGGTGACCAGCCTGAATAAGTACTTGATTTATGTTACAATAGGATCTTCGGCAGGAAACCAGACCATTGTTCTCGATCTGGGCTTTGCCGGCGGCGCCCTCACCTATGAAGTCTACATCGGGGCCTACCAGAATCTCAATTTTGCCGGGGCCCCCTTGAATCCCTCATCCCCACTTATGTCTTTAACTTTTACCGCGGCCAACCAGGCCAACGGAAAATATACGACGGTCTCTTTACCACCTAAAGTGACTAATTTTACAGCTAATCTGTTTTTCAAAACGGCCAATTAAGGGCTTCAATTCGTAACCTATTCCCGCATGGGCCGGTCGTAATCCCCTGCGGGAATGGTTTGTTGACCCTTAATTGGGTGGGTGAGATAATGTTGTCTTATCAGCAAGTAGACTCATTGGAATCGGCTTTAGGCCAACAATCCAAGCCCTTGATTGAACTGTTGGAAAATATT
>JADFYA010000187.1 GCA_015233285.1 Deltaproteobacteria bacterium
AAGTATAACAGACACCCGAACCACTCCTGGCCAATGAATTCACGGTCAGCGGTGATGCATTTAATCCGTTCAATTCCGAAGGTCGTAACGAATCGTTCTATCAGCCCGATTCTTTCTTGGGTGTTTGAATTTCCTTTTTTAGAGAAAGTGATCCAAAGAATAGGAAAGGCGATGCCTTTATATGCGATGCCAAGGACGAGCGGGTTAATATTTTTCTTTCCGAACTTCCAGTTCGTCCTGTCCAAAGTGAGCACCCATGAGTCTTTTGCCGGTAAAAGGTGGACGATTAGCTCGGCAATCATTGTGAAGTCGATGGCAAAACTACTGAAAAAGCGTTTAAGCCTTTTATACTTGGATTCGGTGTTGGCCTTCCCGGCAAATACTTCGGCCAGTTCCGCCAGGTTCACAGTCCTAGCCAGTATCACAGCGATGAGGAATTGGACCAAGAAACTCACTCTCTGGGCCTGCCAACCCAGATGTTCCTTAAAGGCAGACTCTAACTTTTTGACTTCTTTCATATCGCTATCTCCTTTAATTTGGGGTGATAGCGCATAACATCATAATATTATTATAAAGTCTAGTATATAGTATTAATATAGTCACCCGAACTTGAAATATAGCATTCCATCAAACTCGTGGCCTCAGCGCCAATAGAAAGATGCTGAATTAAAATGCTAGAAATCAAATTCTGACAACTATAAAAAGGAAGCAGATGGTTGGAAAGGGTGCTCTCGTTGAAGCAGACCTGTCGGATGAAATACGTCCCCACTTTCCCCGTTCTGGTTAAGGTTATCGACGATTATTACAAAGGCCGGAAGACTGACCTGCGCTTGGTCGCAAAATAGTATAAATTTAGGCTCTTACCCAGCGAACACGGATCAATTATTTAGTAGGTTTGATGAAAAATTGGCTGGAGATGATGATATGATGGCGAGACATGATCAATTCAGGCTTAGAGATAGGGTCTTCAGACGCATCCCATCGGAATCTTCAGCCAGGTTCCAAGAAAACCCTTGTAGGCGTTTCAAGATTTTGGTAGATAAGATATCTTGATAAGAATTTTTATGGTAATCCTTATCTTTTGCCCTTTCATGAATGGAGCATGCCATGGGGTTAGCTGTGGTCGGCGCCGGCTTCGGCCGCACGGGAACGATGTCTTTGAAGATCGCATTGGAAAAGCTGGGCTACGGTCGCTGCTACCACATGTCCGAAGTTTTGAAGTTCCATCCGAAGCATATGAAGTATTGGGCAGCAGCCCACCGGGGAGAACGGGTCGACTGGAACAGGCTGTTCGAGGGCTACCAGGCCGCGGTGGATTGGCCTTCCTGCGGTTTCTGGCGTGAGCTTTCACAATATTACCCGGAGTCCAAAGTTATTCTGACAAAGCGCGAGGCCAAGCAATGGCATGAAAGCGTCCTGCGCACGATCTACCCGGCATTTCTGGCCATGCGGGCGAGCGATGATGCCGGCTGGCGCGCCACCGCCGACTGGATCAATTTCATGGTATATCACGGTTTCTTTGATGATCGAATCGAGGACGAGACCCATGCGCTTCGCCTGTACCACGCCCATAACCAGGCCGTAGAACAAAGCGTTCCGAGCCATCGGCTCCTGGTCATGGACGGTGAACAGACTTGGGAACCGCTCTGTGGGTTTTTCGGCTGCCCGGTCCCTGACGAACCCTATCCGGTGCTCAATACGTCCGAGGAGTTCCTGGCAAACAGTGGTTCGACCGTCACTGGTTTCTCTTCCGGATAAGCTTCACGCCGGCCATGCTGGTTCCACACCTGCCAGGGAGATCCTTTCCGAAATATTCACCCTGAATATAGGAGAAGATGTCATGGTTTTATTAGCTATCCCCCATTGCCGCACTTTGTTTGCAGCATTTGCCGCTATTGCGCTTTTTATCTCTGCCCTTTCTTTTCAGCCATCACCTCTGTATGCCGGAGAAACCCCAGCCGGAGCAAACGCTGCCCCAAAACTTATTACCCTGATCAAACTCAACGACTTCTGGCTCTTTGAATCAGGAGAGGCTAGCTTTGTTGAAGGGCTCAAGATGTCCGGATTCAAAAAGGGCCGCGATTATATCCTGAAGACCAGATCCGCCCAGAACGACTTGCCCACCCTTGCGGGTATCATGGATGCTGCGGTAACCGATGGATCAGCGGCAGTGGTCACCATGGGGGGAGCGGCGCTTCAGACGGCCATCACTCGTTTGAAGGAAACGCCCGTCGTCTTCCAGATTGTGGATAATCCGTTTTCCATGGGTGCGGCCAAGACCGATACGGATCATCTTCCCAACGTCACGGGTGTGTATTTTCCTGAAGAGTCTTCAAAGGAACTGAAGATCAAGCTGGCAGGCTATATCCGCGCCCTTCAGCCCAAAGCCAAGACGCTGGGCGCCGTCTACACCATCGGATTTAAGAACTCCGAAACCCAGCTTAAGGGGATGAAAGAAGGAGCTGAAAAGTACGGTTTCAAGCTTGAGGCCGTAGGTGTCACCTCCTCCTCGGAGTTGTTCGATGCTTTGAATGTGCTGGCGGGCAAGGGTATCAAAGGATTTGTTCTGATTACGGGACCCATTCCCTTGGGAACGGTTCCGACGATCCGCTCCAGGATGGATGACCTCGGCATACCGCTCTACAGTACTTCGACTGTCCAGGAGAACGACGGCGTCCTGCTGTCTCTGGCTCCGGATTATAGGGTCCATGCCAAGACCTGCGGGAGAATGGCCGCGGAAATCCTCAGGGGAAAGAACCCGGCCGACATTCCGCTGGAAAAGCCCCAAACACCCATCCATCTGGTCGTGAACATGAAAGTGGCCCAGAGGCTCCACATCAGCGTCCCGAACGAAATCCTCCGAACGGCGACCGGAATCGTCAAGCCCTGAGCAGGACGTCAGGATCACGCGCCACAACGAAGAAGGTTCATCATGTTGATCTACCTTGGCGCTCTCGTACAGGGCCTTATCCTTGCTCCGCTGGCTCTGGGCGTGCTTGTGAGCTTCCGGATCTGCCGGGTGCTCGATCTGACGGTGGATGGTGCCTTCGCGTTTGGGGGTGCCGTCGCGGCATGCCTGCTGGTTCATAACGTTTCACCGTGGCTGGCCGCCGTGGCCGGTGGACTGGCCGGAGCCCTGGCTGGCTGCTGCTCGGGACTTCTCCATACCGGGTTGAAGGTGAATGCGATTCTTTCCGGTATTCTCACCTCGACAGCCCTCTACTCCATAACCCTCCTGACCATGGGCCGCGGCAATCTTCCCATTCCTTCCGAGGCCGGCTTTTCCGCCCTGGCGGAGAGACTGGGCGTTCTGTTGGCGGGAAAGCATATGGTCACCATCGAGGGAATCGGTCGGTTGGCGACGCGGGAATTCGGGATGCTGCTCCTGGTGGGAATCTTTGCCTTGATCCTGGCCTTGGTGTTGTGCTTTCTCTTTTCCACCGAGTTCGGTCTGGCCATGCGCGCCGCCGGAGCGAATGAGCAACTGGCTCCGGCCCTGGGAATCCCGACCAGTCCCATGATCGTCTGTGGCTTGGCCCTGGCCAACGGCCTGGTCGGCTTTTCCGGAGCGTTGCTGGCCCAGTACCAGGGTTATTCGGATGTGCAGATGGGGATCAGCATGATCGTCACGGGGCTGGCCGCGGTGATGGTTGGAGAAGTGCTGCCCGGGACCCGTTCAGCCGGCCGGATGATCTTCAACGCCATTGCCGGGGCGATTGCCTACCGTATGGCTATTGCGGCGGCGCTCCATGCCGGCCTCAATCCCTATGCGCTCAAGCTGGTCACGGCAATCTTCGTGCTGCTCATCATCAGTATTCCAATAATTCTGAAAACGGGGCGGCCGTCCCACGCCAATTCCCCATGACCCGGCCATAATCGGGCTTTTGCTTCAACTAAGGATATGCCATCATGCAAATTCGAAAGCACATTGCCGGACCCAAGGTCGAGATCCACGTGGAGGGGCGGTTGGATGCCAACTGGGCCAGCCATCTTGAATCCTATCTCAACGAAACGATTCGGCAGGGCGCCCGCCACGTTCTTCTGAATCTGGGCCGTCTTAAGTATATCAGCTCGGCGGGTATAAGGGTACTGCTCACGACCTTTAAGCAGCTCAAGTCCGCCAAAGGATCTTTTGTCCTGTCCCAGCCGTCTCCCGCCGTCAAATCCGTCATCGATATGGTTGGACTGGACTCTCTTTTCCATGACTCCCGAGAATCCCAGGACCAGACCGGGAGCTTACCTCAACCGGTCAGGACGTTCGACAGGCTGCCGGGCAGTTTCAGAGTCTATCGCAATCCATCCTCAACCAAATCCGCCCAGTCATGGCACCTGGTGGGCTCGCCCCACCTGCTTCATTCCGGCGGTTACACCGGCAGCGAGTGCCGGGCCATCCATTTTCCGGTAGATGTTCTGGGGCTTGGGCTGGGTGCTTTCGGGAACGGCTATGAGGACTGTATTCCTCGGTTTGGGGAGTTCCTGGCTGTTGCCGGACACGTGGTTTGCCAGTCCGTCGATTCTCCCGATACCCCTGACTTCATGATCGGGGAAAGCTCCTTTATACCTGAGGCACAAGTTCTTTACATGATGGCCGGAACCGGTGATTTTCCTTTCTTTATGGAATTTCAGGGCCAGGAGGAAGGGATGGATATTCCATTGTCGGCTATCGGCGATGTGGCCATGGAAGTGTGCGGGGCTGATGCCGTCTCGTTTGCCTGCCTTGGAGAAGTATCCGGGCTGGTGGGCTACGGTTACCGACGCTCTCCAGTGCTTGCGGCCCATCCGGATGAGATCTTTTCGTATCCATCCATTCTCGATTGGATTCATTACCGTTCTGAACCGGCCTGCCAGGGGGCCATCACCCTCGCGGTCGGAATCGCGTCCAGACGAGTCGATATGTTGGCTTCGTTCACCAGGCCTTTGGACAGAGACAAGAGCATCCTGGGCCATGTTCATGCCGCTGTTTTCCCCTACAGACCCTTGGCCGGAGGATATCAAGAGCTTCGCGAATGCCTGGAAGTCCTCTTCCAGGGTCAAGAGCCGATAGGGCTGATTCACCTTCTGTCCGATCTGCAAAGGATCAATGGCGCGGGGGAAAGTAAGCTGGCACGCGGCATTTGCTGGACTTCTCCTATCGAGTTGACAGAGGAGACATCCCGATGAACTCACCGAAGGCAGCCGCTCCCCCCATGTTGGACCTTCACGGTGTTCGAAAGGTCTTCCATCCCGGTACGCCCTACAAGGTTGTCGCTCTCGACGGGATCAGTCTCGAGGTTGAAAAGGGCTCCTTCGTGATCATCATCGGAACGAACGGATCGGGCAAGTCGGCTCTACTCAATGCTATTGCCGGCAGTGTTCCTTTTGAAAGCGGCCGTATCAGCCTCATGGGCCGGGATATCACGGGGTGGCCGGAGCATCTTCGTTCCAAGTATATCGGGCGCGTTTTTCAGAATCCTTTAATGGGAACGATAACGGAATTGACCGTTGCCGAAAACCTGGTGCTGTCCTCTAGCAGGAGCACACTGAGAAGTCTGCGCACGGCGGTAACCAGGCGCTCGATGAACGACATCAAAGATCGCGTGGCGTCCCTCAAACTGGGCCTCGAGACTCGATTGAACGAAAAGATGGGAGCCCTTTCCGGCGGTCAAAGACAGGCCCTGACCCTGCTCATGGCCACCTGGACCGGCCCGGACCTCCTGCTCCTGGACGAGCACACAGCCGCCCTTGACCCAAAGAGCGCAGAATTGGTTTTACATCTGAGCGAGCAGATCATCTCTCATGAGCGCATGACCGCAATCATGGTCACGCACTCCATACAACAGGCGGTCAACCTTGGAGATCGCCTGGTCATGATGCACCGAGGACGGATTGCTCACGACGACACCGGCCCCGATAAGCAGAGGCTGCGTGTTCGAGAACTCCTGTCCCGCTTTGAGATGATCCGATGTGGAGAACAAGTGGATCAAAACGCCGCAGTCATGCTGGCCGAGCAGATCATATGAACTCCTAAAACTCATCTGTCCATGAAAAACATCGTCAGGATCAGGTTAAAGAAAGTTTAAATAGAACAGGCATGGGCACCAGTTGCTGGTAATTCAACAGCATAGCGAGCCCAGGTGGGTCTATCAAGTTTTTTGTGTAACTAGACTGATTCAATTGCATTGCCCGCGGGTTAAGAGCTATTCCTCCTCCGTCGGCCGACCAACCTTTCCCTTACCCTCGGTGGCGAACAGGAGAGCAAGGCCTTTGTCCGGTCTGGTCCAAGGAATTGCTACCATCAACACTCCGCAATCAGGGCAATTGGTTCGGGGTACCCGGGCGTGTAACTGGGTAACATGCTCAAAAAAGTTAAAATGACGCCAAGTCTTGGCCACGGGATAGCATGCCTTGTGTCCATCTCGACCGCATTTAGGGCAAGCGAAAAAAACCAAAAAGATAAATTGACCTATGAGCTTCACATTGTGGTTTACGGGCCTATCCGGTTCCGGCAAGAGCACTCTGGCCAGCTTGGTTCGTCAGAGATTAACTGGACGAGGTTACCAGGTAGAAATGCTAGATGGAGATTCAATGAGAACAACTCTCTGCCGAGACCTCGGCTATTCAAGACAGGATAGAGATGAGAACGTAAGACGTATTGGGTATGTTTCTTATCTACTCAACAGACACGGAGTTATCGCTATTGTTGCGGCCATCTCACCTTTCAAAGAAGCTCGGTCTAATAATCGCGTCTTGATAAAGCATTATATCGAAGCCTTCTGTTGCTGTCCCTTGACGGTAGTCGAAAAACGTGATGTTAAATGTCTGTACACTAAAGCAAGGCGAGGGGAAATCAATAACTTTACCGGTGTCTCAGATATATATGAGGAGCCAACCTGTCCTGAGATCACAGTCTACACAGACAAGGAGACCGTAAAACAAAGTTTAGAGAAAATTTTGCATTACTTATTGACTAATCAACTAATTATTCCGTCCTGACAACTCCTTTGGTATAGCCCCTACGTTCAAGTGACCGTTCCCAGGGTTCCGCCTGAAGAAACTTGGAGCGCTCGATCTTCATGGCCATGTTCAAAAGTAATCCAAGTGCCTGAGATATGCCGCCAAAACCTCCAGGGTTACGGTGCTGCTTAGGAAAATTACAAAAAGAACTTTACACTACTACAACGGAAGTTCCATTTTAGGGACGAGCGTTTGAGGCATCAAAAAATAATAAAATT
>JADFYA010000188.1 GCA_015233285.1 Deltaproteobacteria bacterium
ATTGCGGACTCTGGCCCTGACCAGGCCGGGCCGAAATGGTTTGGTGATGAAATCCGCGGCACCGAGGGCCAGGCCCCTGGCTTCATCCTCGTCCTCACTCAAGGCGGTCAAGAAGATGACCGGAATATTTCTGGTCTTGACGTTGGATTTTAGCCTGGCGCAGACTTCATACCCGTCAATTTTGGGCATCATCACGTCCAAAAGAATGAGGTCGGGGAGCGGGTCCGTGGCGGCCAAAATCAGCGCCTTTTCGCCATTGAGCGCAGTGTCGATTTTATACTCGCCCTTCAATGTCTCCATGATCACCCTGAGGTCGGCCGGGTTATCATCCACCACCAGTAATTTCGGCCTGGGCAGTTTTCCTTCCATCTGATGCCTCTTCTACAGATATATTTAACCTGACTTGGGCCCGCTGACCACAACATATGGCAACAAATTTGAAGATGCAAGCGAAAATAGGGCGAAAAGGGAAAAAGGCCGGGTGCGCAGAAGACGAGCGGCGGGGCCAACGCGGCGATAGTCGTATCTACGTGTAATATATTGATTATAATTATATATTATGGGGAGGAGCGATGGCTTAATTTATTCGGCCCGGCCCGCGGCCCGGCAAAATGTACCATTTTATCTTTAAACCTTAACCGGTTATGTTTTATTCCCGGATGGAAAAGAATTTGACTTCCCGAAGTAAAAAGGATATAATAAATTGTTTATAGGCCAAGGATGTCCGGGGCGGCCGGATCGATACGTAAATCAGGCCTATCGGCTCCGGCCGGATTAGGGCAATAATTTATGAGCCGACAGAAGAAAATATGTGCCAAGAATCATTATCAATAATTACCGTCCACTATAACGCACCGACGGATCTGGCCGGGCTGCTGCGGTCTCTGGAAGGGGACGATGCTGTGGCCGCCGGGCAGGTTGTGGTGGTGGATAATGGCTCAGATGATCAAGATCGGGTCCGCAGCTTGTTAGACGGCTATCCCTGGGTTAAGGCCGTATATAATCAGAAGAATTTGGGACTGGCCAGAGCCGCTAATCAGGCGTTGAGGCTGACCTCGGGTGAATTCGTCGTCCATTTAAACCCGGATATTGTAGTCTTGCCCGGAGCCCTGGCCAGGATGCGGGAGCTGCTCGTCCGGCACCGGAATATTGGTCTCGTTTTTGCAAAATTAACAGACGCGACCGGTCGGTTGCAGTACTCCTGCCGCCGGTTTTATGATTTGCGGACAGTGCTTTGCCGAAGAACCAGTTGGGCCGGAAGGTTATGGCCGAAGGTCGAATCGAACCATTTGATGGCTGATTGGGACCACAACACCATGCGGGAGATCGATTGGGCCCAGGGTGCCGCGTTTATGGCCCGGCGAGCGGCCTTGCCCCAGGGCAGGTTATTCGACGAGCGCTTTTTCCTTTACTTCGAGGATGTGGATCTTTGCCTGGCCATGCGCCGAAGCAACTGGGGCGTGGTTTATCTACCCGAGGCGACGATGATCCATGCCCACCAGCGGGCCAGCTTTGGCCGCGGGATAAACCGGGCGACTTGGGAACACCTCAAAAGTTTGATCAAATTCAGCATGAAATACCATGGACTGAAAGTCGAGGAGAAGTCTCGGACTTGACTATCCGGTGACCATTTCGCGATAATGGAAACGCCTTAACCAAACAGGTTCAAGAGGTACCGGACTGGAGAATATGCTAAGACAGCGGGCCAAATTAGTTGAAAATGCACTTATCATCACTGATGTCGGAGTGACCGTCGGAGTCTTTTTTGCCGCCTATGTCCTCCGGAACTCATTGTTTCGGGGCTTAGACCGGCTTTTTCCGCTGGAGCATTATCTGTATATGCTGTTGGTCATCGCTCCGGTGTGGGCTTTTACATTTAAATACATGGGGGTTTACCGTTCCTTCCGGACAACCCCTATCGTCAGTGAAATAAAGGAGTTAATCAAGGTCACCTTTGTCTGTGGCATGATCCTGGGATTCGCCATTTTCTTGTTTAAATTCCAGCTCGTGGCCAGCCGGTTGTTTATCGCCATCTTTTTGACTCTGGATTTTCTAGCCTTGATCTTGGTCCGGGTGTCCATTCGGCTGGTTAGCCGGTGGGTCAGGAAAAGCGGCTACAACTTTCGGAACATGATCATCGTCGGTGATGACCGGAGAGCCGTGGAATTTGCCCGGATGGCCGAGCAAACCCGCTGGTGGGGATACCGCGTCACCGGGTTTATCGGGATTGACCAGAACTCTCTAAATAATAATATCGCGCCATATAAGTTTTTAGGAGTGATCGAGGATATTGAGCGGGTTGTGTCGAGCAGCGTAGTGGATGAGGTTGTTTTTCTAGTCAATCGCAAGACCTTGGACACGCTGGAAGAGACATTTCTGTTTCTCGAAGACGTGGGCATCAATACCCGGGTGGCGGTTAATTTCTTCCCTAATGTCATTGCCCGCGTCTCCATTACCAGCCTTAACGATATCCCCTTACTCTCTTTTTCCACCCGGCCCAGTGATGACGGCTCGCTAATGGTCAAAAGCCTTATAGATAAACTTGCGTCCCTGGTCTTGCTGGCCGGATTATGTCCATTTTTTCTTTTGATCGCCCTGGTCATTAAACTCGACTCCAAAGGCCGGGTGATTTACACCCAGACCCGGTGCGGCATGAACGGCCGCCGGTTCACTCTGTATAAGTTCAGGTCCATGGTGGCCGGGGCTCATAAGATGAAAAGGGACATTCAGGACCTGAACGAAATGGACGGGCCGGTCTTCAAGATAAAGGATGACCCCAGAGTGACCAGGGTCGGTAAGCTGTTGCGGAAAACGAGCATTGATGAACTTCCGCAATTGTTGAACGTGCTTAAAGGAGATATGTCTCTGGTCGGGCCCAGGGCCCCGCTCCCCGAAGAAGTGGCGCAATATGAAAGATGGCAAAGGCGGCGACTCTCCATGAAACCGGGATTGACCTGCCTTTGGCAAATCAACGGCCGCAATAAAGTCGATTTCCTTAAATGGATGGCCATGGATTTGGAGTACATTGATAACTGGAATCTTAAGCTTGACTTTAAGATCTTGCTCAAAACCATCCCGGCCGTAATCCTGGGCAAGGGTTGGTAATCCGTTGCAGGTTACGTGTAACGTGTAACCAGCAACCAAACAACGTGGAACAAACACATGGTTGAACCATTAAGAATATGCAACTATGATCGAAAAGAACCTGAGGAACTCAAGGCCGAGGATTTTCCCACGGAGCCTGTGGCCATTCCCTCGCTTCCTTTGAAATTTATGCGGTATAACATTTTCGTTCCGATCCGTCGTGAAGATGAGACCATAGTGGTGGCTATGGCGAATGTAGATGACAGCGATACCCGAAACGCCATTCAACTGGCTTTGGGTATGAAGGTCAAGCCTGTCCCGGCCAGGCAGGATGACATTGTCGATGCCATTGAGCGGCTTTACGGAGCCGGAAAAAGCTCCATGGAGCGGATTGTCAGCCAGATAGAAGATGAGGTGACTGTTCACGGCCTCAATGACGACAACATTGAAATGTTGAAAGATATGGCCTCGGAGGCGCCGGTTATCCGGCTGGTCAACCTGATCATCTCCCGGGCCATTGAATTGGCCGCCAGCGACATTCACTTGGAGCCGTTTGAGAAAAAGTTTGTGGTCCGCTACCGGATTGACGGCGTGCTGCACGATATGGAGGCCCCGCCGAAGCGGCTGCAACCTGCGGTGATTTCCAGAATTAAGATTATGTCCAAGCTTGACATTGCCGAACGCCGGTTACCACAGGATGGCCGGATCAAGCTGCGGGTGGCCGATAATGAAGTTGATTTCCGGGTGTCAACCATCCCCACTCTGCACGGGGAGAGTGTGGTCATGCGTATTTTGGACCGGGGCTCGGTCGTTCTAGATCTGCGGCGGTTGGGTTTCCCTGGAGATACCTATACCGTTTTTGAGGAAATTATCAATAAACCTTACGGCATGATCCTGGTCACCGGCCCGACCGGAAGCGGTAAAACGACGACCCTGTATGCCGCCTTAGAAAAAATCAATACTCCGGAACGCAAGATCATTACCGTCGAAGATCCGGTGGAATATCAGATGACCGGGGTGAACCAGATCCAAGTCAAGCCGTCCATTGGATTGACCTTTTCCAGTGGGTTGCGGTCTATTGTCCGGCAGGACCCGGACATTATCCTAATCGGTGAGATCCGGGACGCCGAAACCGCGGAAATTGCCATCCAATCAGCCCTGACCGGTCACCTTGTCTTCAGCACTATCCATACCAATGACGCGGCCGGCGCCGTGTCTCGACTGTTGGAGATGAAAGTCGAAGATTACCTGCTCTCCTCCGCCTTGCTGGGCGTAATGGCCCAACGGTTGATCCGGGTCCTTTGCCCCATCTGTAAAAAACCGGCCAGGGTTGAACCACAGCTTTTAAAAGAACTGGGATTGATCACTGCTGAGGATATCGCCCAGGCGACCATCTTTGAGGCCGTCGGATGCGCTATGTGTGCCTACACCGGTTATCGAGGCCGGTCGGGCATCTACGAGTTAATGCTGGTCGACGACGAAATCCGAGACCTGATCCTCGCCCGGTCGCCCTCCAACACCATCAAAAAAGCCTCCGTGTCCAAAGGAATGCGGACTTTGAGAATGGATGGTTGGGACAAAGTCAAGCGCGGGATGAGCACGGTGGCCGAAGTGCTGCGGGTGACCATGGAATGATGACCAGTCGGCATCCGGTTCTCTGGGGGACCATCGCGCTGATTGGCGTCACCCCTCTGCTTATTGATCCGACCAGTTTTGATCAGTTCCAGTTAGTTAAGCTTGTTTTTGTCCAGGTGGCCTTACTCCTGATGACCGGGGCGACTCTGAGCCTGTTGGTGCTTAAGGCCGGCCCCATTTTTAGTAGAGCCAAAGATCCAGGCCTGTTTGCCGTCGTCGGGGGATGGACTTGGTTGAGACCGGTGGCCTGCCTGTTACTGGTGGCCGGTTTGATGGTGCCGGGGTCGTCATTTGTGGCCTTAAGCCTTAGTTGTTGGCTAAATCTGGCTCTTTTCTTGATTGGATATGGACTAATCCGGGTAAATCTGGAAGCCGGAGACGTGGTCACCGTGGCCACGGCCGCCTGTCTGGCCGGGATCATCACCACCAGCCTGGCCCTGGCTCAGTATTGGGGCGAGAATCCCTTTTTCCAGACTGCAGACCCGGCCTCCGGGGCCGGGCGGATGGTTGCCCTTATGGGCAATGTCAACACCGTGGCGGCTTACTTGATGGTTTTGGTGCCCCTGGCCGTGGGTTTGGCCTTGACCGGCCCCAATCTTGGACTCAAGATGGTCGGGTGGACTTGTCTGGCCGGGAACCTGGCGGCATTGGGTTGCGCCCAGAATTTGTCGGCCCTGGCCGGATTGACCGTCTCAGTCGGGACCCTGGTCTGGCTGGCTTTTTTTTTTGATCGGAAGCCGCCGGCTGTCTTGATTTTGCCACTGGTCCTACTTGTGGTCATGGGGATTTTGGTGATGTGGCGGGGGCAGGCCCCGGTACTGGTCAAGGCCCGGGCTCTGGTCAGGGTTGTGACCTCCGGCCGCCTCGATCAGAGGATTGCCCCCAGGCTGGTAGTCGGTTGGCCGATCGCTGCGGGCATGATCGAAGATCACCCGCTGGTGGGGTTGGGGCCGGCTTCCTTTGCCTTAAAAGCCTATGATTATCAGGCGATGAATCAGGTCTTAGGCGGCCGCCGGAGAGTCTCCCCTTCAGACCCCAGATGGGATTACGCCCATAATGAATATCTTCAGCTTTGGTCGGAAACCGGCGCCTTGGGGTTTCTGGCTTCATGTTGGCTGGTTTGCTCCATTATTCGAGAGGGCCTCTGTGGACTGCGGCAGGCCCACAAGACTGGGAGCAAGTTTCAGGCTATCTGGTTAATCTGCTTGATATCGGCCCTGGCCGGCGTGCTGGTTAATTGCCTTGGTTTCTTCTATTTTCATTTGGCCGCTTTGGCCGTCTTGGCCCTGACCCTGGCCGCCTTGATCGGAGTCATCCGGCGGGACCAGATGACGGCAGTCCGGGCAGGCTGAGATGAAAACGGCATAAAATAGCGGGGTCTTGGACCGCAGCCAAAGAAACAATGATTCCCCTTTTGTCATTCCGAACGGATGTGAGGAATCTTAAGATTTCTCGCTTCGCTCGAAATGACAAGAGGATGCCGAGAAAAAAGGGTAGGGCGCAGAGGCTTTTTGACCCGATGATCATGGATAAGACGGCTCGGATTATTATTGTAGTGGTTATCTGGCTGGGTTGTCTGGCCGGGGCAGGTGCTTGTCTGAAACCTTATATTTCTGCCCGGAGTACCTTGGCCGGCTATCATCTGCTTGATTCTTTTGAGACCGACCAAAAGGCCGGCCCGGATCACGCCCTCTTGCTTCAGGCCGGTGGTGTTTTGATTCAGGCGGTTAAACAAGATCCCAATAACGCTTCGGCCTGGTTGGGATTGGGCCGGGTTTATCAGAACCTGGGTCGGGACGAAAGTGCGGCTCAGGCTTACCGGAACGCGGCCAGAGAGATCAAGTCGTTCATCGTTTTTGGTGAGATCGGTGCTTGCCTGGCCAGGTCAAAGAGATTTGACGAGGCCATTCGTTACTACCTTAAAGCCCTGGCTCTGTGCCCGGATTACGATTTAGCGAAAGATAATCTGGCCTGGCTGACGACGGGCGAACCATCCGGGCAACCCGGCTCATGGCCGCAGTATGACCGGAAGGGCTGGAACTAGTTAATATGGCGGTATTTGAATATAAAGCCACAGATCGGGTAGGGAAGATCGTCGAGGGCAGCCTCCAGGCCGACTCGGAACAGGCCGCGGTGTCTCAGATTCAGGCCCAAGGTCTCATCCCCATGGAGATTAAACAATCCTATAGTGGCGCGGGCGGCGGCCGGTCGTTGGGTTTGGGCAAACTCTTCAACCGAATCAACGTCCAGGATCAGTTGATCTTCACCCAGGAACTGATGACCCTGGTCAATGCCGGCCTGCCCCTGGACAGGTGCCTGACCATCCTCTATGAAATAACCCCTAAGAAAGCCTTTAAAGCGGTGCTGGCGGATGTCATTGAAGGCGTTGAGGGCGGCAAATCCCTGGCTGATGCTATGGCGCCGCATCCCAAGTTTTTTCCGAAACTTTACGTGAACATGATCAAGGCCGGTGAGGCCGGAGGCGTGT
>JADFYA010000189.1 GCA_015233285.1 Deltaproteobacteria bacterium
CGGGCCAAAGACGCCGAAAAAAAGACGGAGCATGATGGAATCTTATGAAAAAATGCCTCAAATGAAAATCCTGATCGTCAAACTTAGCGCCATTGGTGACGTGGTCCATACCATGGCCGCGCTGACCGCGCTCAGGTCCGCCTTTCCAACGGCCAAGATTGACTGGGTGGTGGAAGAAGCGGCGGCCAGCCTGGTCAAGGGGCATCCCGACGTTAATAAGGTTATGATTTCGCGAAGAAAGAAATGGCAACAAAACTTCAAAAAAATCGGCGGCATAAAGATGGCGATTCCTGAGATCCGCCGGTTTGTTAAAGAGCTTCGGACGGAACGCTATGACTATGTTATTGATTTCCAGTGGTTGTTCAAAAGTGCTCTGGTCGTTGCCCTGGCCCGCGGCAAATGCAAGATGGGCTATGATCTGACCCAAGAAGGCAGTTATCTATTCCTAAACCGGCGAGTGACCCCGGTATCCAAGGATAACCACGCGGTCTGGCGCTACGTTCATTTGGCCGGCGTTATGGCCGGAATTAATTTTGAAACTCCGGAGCCGGAATTGCCCCCGCGGGATTTTGAGGACGATGATTTGCGGGCCCGGCTGTCCTCAGCCCATCACCCCCTGGTCGCGATCAATCCCATGGCCAAGTGGGACACCAAGAACTGGCTTCCCGAACGATTTAGCCGGTTGGCGGATACCCTGGTTGAACGCTATGGCGCGAAGGTTATGTTTACCGGAAGCCCTGAAGACAGGACGATCATAGATTATATTCTTGACGGAATGCACCAAAAAGCGGTAAATATAGCCGGCCACACCAGTTTGGCTGATTTAGCCGAGATCTATCGACGATCCGACCTGGTCATCTCCACTGACACGGGGCCGATGCACATGGCCGCGGCAGTCGGGACTCCGGTGATCGCCCTATTCGGCCCTACGGCTCCTTGGCGTACCAGACCCTACGGGGCCAGGCATGTGGTGGTCCGAGCAGGGTTAAAGTGCAGCCCCTGCTTTAAGAAAAAATGCCGGACCAAAGAGTGCATGACAAACCTTGACGTGGATATGGTGCTTAACGCCGTAGACCGGAAACTTAAACCATAAGGGTTGCAAATTACTTGTTGCTTGTTACTCGTTGCTTGTTACTTGTTAAAGGTTACCGGGTAGTTTCTTGATAAGAATCAGGGGCATGAGAAGAGAGAACCGGATGAGACGCCAGGACATACAAATATAAGTCATGCTCTTGTGAAAGGATCAACCTGAGGAATTAACGACCGTAGGACAGAATTACCAATCAGTGACCAGCAAACAAAAACAAGCAACAAGTAACGAGTAACGAGTAACGAGTAACATGCAACGAGTAACTTGCAACACGCAACCCGGAACGACATAAAGGATCTCGTGAAACTTAAAATTTTGCACACGGAGTGGGGTGATGCCTGGGGGGGCCAGGAAATCCGGATCATGGCCGACGTGACCGGCTTAATGAAACGGGGCCATCAGGTGACCTTGCTCTGTCCCCCAGGAAGTGGCCTGGACACTTACGGCCAGGCAGCCGGAGTCGATCTGATCAAGATGCAGATCCGGACAGCCTACGATCTTCCGTCCTGGTACCGGATCCGGCGAATAATCATGGAGCGGTCTTTTGATATTGTGGATACCCATAGCTCCATAGATAGTTGGGTAACTTCATTGGCCGTGAAATCAGGGACAAAGGCGGCTCTGGTGAGAACCCGGCATCTGTCTACGCCTATTTCCAATCATCCCCTGAATTTTGTTTATCGGCTGCCCGATGCCATCGTGACCACCGGGTCATTTATCAAAGACCAGATGGTTAGGGACAATGGACTTGATCCCGCCAAGATATTTTCCATCCCCACCGGGGTGGATATAACCCGGTTTCACCCCGATGTTCCCGCCTTACCAGGGCTCAGAGATGAATTGGGAATCCCGGCCACGGCTCCGGTTGTAACCATGGTGGCCTTGATGCGGAACTGGAAGCGCCATGACATTTTGCTGGAAGCCGCCCGATTAGTGGTCAAGGAGTATCCGGACTTAAAGGTTCTGGTGGTTGGAGGGGGGCCGGACCGAGCCGTCATTGAACAAAAAGCTTTAGACTTGGGCCTGGAAAATCAGGTCGTATTTACCGGTCATCGTGAAGATGTCCCTCAATTATTGGCTATCTCAGACGTTACAGCCCTGACTTCGGATTCATCTGAAGGGGTCCCCCAGACAGTCTTACAATACCTGGCCATGGCCAAACCGGTGGTGGGGACAACGGCAGGAGGGATCCCCGAATTAATTCGGGATGGAGAAACCGGCTTGTTGGTCCCGATCAACGATGCTGCCGCCGTGGCCCAGGCTATTTTACGCCTGCTCCGGGATAGAGGCTTGGGTCGTCGCTTGGGCATGACCGGACGCGAACTGGTGACCCAAGTTTACGATCGGGAAAAGATGGTTGACCAGACTGAGCAGTTATATTATCGGTTGGTGGCCGCGAGGCATAAAATTTAACGGTGGCAGGCAGCCACCTACAAATGAAGGGATCGAACAAAGTGAAATGTGTGGTTACAGGCGCGGCGGGGTTTATCGGGTCCCATCTTTGTGAACGGTTGCTGGCGGAAGGACACCAGGTAACAGGAATAGATGCCTTCACCGTAGCCTATGCCCGCTGGCGAAAGGAACGAAATCTCAAGTTTCTCAAAACCTTGCCTGGGTTCAGATTAATTGAAGGGGATATTAATCAATTAAACCTGGGAGAGGTGCTCGGCGGGCAGGAGGTGGTGTTTCATTTGGCCGCCCAGGCCGGGGTTCGGACCAGTTGGGGAGAAAACTTTAAGCTTTACACCAACAACAATGTCATGTCCACCCAAAGGTTGTTGGAAGCGGCCAAGGAGGTGGGGATTAGCCGATTCATTTTTGCCTCATCCTCCTCTCTTTATGGCGACACTGACGATTTGCCGGCTCGAGAAGATTCGGTTCTGAGGCCGGTGTCACCCTACGGTGTGACTAAAGCCGCAGGGGAGTCCCTGACCTATTTGTACCACAGAAACTTTCGCTTGCCCACGGTGGCGCTGCGATTCTTCACGGTCTATGGACCTCGACAAAGGCCGGATATGGCTTTTTATCGTTTTATCCAGAAAGGCTTTGCCGGGCAGGAAATCCAGATCTATGGCAACGGAGAACAAAGTCGGGATTTTACGTACGTTTCAGACATAGTTCAGGCCAACCTGGCGGCTATGACTGTTGAGGCCGGGGGCCAGACCTATAATGTCGGCGGAGGAGCCCGAGTCACGGTTAACCAGGTGCTGGAGCTGCTGGAAAAAATCATGGGCGTGACCTTAAAGGTATGTTATACCGAGGGTAAAAAAGGGGATGTCCGCCACACCCAGGCCAGCATGGATCGAGCCGAAAAAGACCTCAATTATCGTCCCCAGGTGACCTTGGAGCAAGGCTTAGCCGCGGAAGTTCAATGGATGAAAGAACTTCACCAAGAAGAAGCGGCGGCGGACAAAGATACCGACATGTCGGATTATTAGTCGACGCTATGTCCAAAACCCCAACAGGCTACCCGGCCAATAAGGAATTGTTATGCCTATTTCACCGCAACTTTTAGAAATACTGGCCTGCCCCCGGTGCCTGAACGGAGTTCGATTAAATAAAACCGGAGACGGTTTGATCTGCGACACCTGCCACCTGGTTTATGAAATAAGAGATGACATCCCCATTATGCTCATCAGTGAAGCATTGAAATTATTTGTTGATCCCAACCAGACGGCACGGGAGGAGACATCATGATTCTGAAAGGTATATTACATGTGGAATCTCCAATCTACAGAGGAAATTCCAGAAAAACACTTTTCACTCGGGACGGTGATGGTATCCACAAGTTGGTTTCTCTGGCCGGCGAGATATCAGGTACGGCTCAGTCATTGATGGACGCCTTCATCGGCCAATCGGGTAATGGAAAAAATTTCGGCCTGCTCAACCGGATGTGGCTCAGGTTGTACGGTTCCCCCTTGCCGCCGAAGCTCATTACCAATGTCAAGTGCACTCTCCAGACTAAGAGTTATCCCCGAGATAATTTCTTCGATCTGCGCATGGGGTTGAAGCTGGATGAAGACAGGTTTGCCGCCGAGGCCAACGCGAATTACAAGATGGAGACCATTCTTCGTAATTCCATTTTTGACCTCACCTTGTCTTTAGATGAACCGCAACTCAGAAATAGCGACAATGAGGCTAGATTATACTATCTTTTACAAGAATTGAAGGAAGGCAGATTCTGGTTTGGGGCGGGTAAGACCAAGGGACTGGGACGGGTTCGGTTGGACATGGAACTGCCGTTCCCCGGTCCGGAAAAAGCACCTAAATTACATCTTGAGGCCAGCCACTTAAGAGTGGATATGCGATTCGATTCAGTCAATCCGGTGCTGGTAGGTTGGAACTGGGGTAAGGTGGACCAACAGACCGCCTCATTTACCTCCGTGGAAGCCAGGTTAATGATTGAGGCCATGAAAGATATCCCCGGCTTCATCCGCGGCCGCCTGGAAATGATCTTGGGAGGGCCGATCTTGAGTCCGGAGGACTGGAAGCGCAAATTGGCCGAATTTCTGCCCCGGATAATCGCCATCTGGCTCATGGAACGGTCTACCGCCGAAGTTGAATCCTATGTCTTGCCAAAGTCCAGCCTAAGCAAACTGGGCAAAGGCAAACATGCTTTGACCGAAAAGCTGCTGGTCAGACTCGAAGCCTTGGCCGAGCAACCTTTCCCCTCTCAGGATGCGGCCGAAGACGCGATTAAGGACGCCCTGGGCAAAAAGGCCAATATGGCCAACCGGGTGATAGAATGCGTGGAACGCAAGCAGCAGTCCAAAAAAACACTTGATAAAGACGCCTGGCTGCAACTTGTCGATGCTTTCGGTTTTGACACCGGCTTATCCGAGACCGTGGCGGTGACTATCCATGATGAAACGGCCTTGACCAGGCTCATCACCACGGCCTGTCAAGACTTATTTGCCCGAATTAATCGGCAAATCGATCATCAGATCAAATTACTTCAGAGCGACATCTGGGTGGATGCCGAAATGGCCAACCGGCAGGAACACATCCGAATCAAGACCATGTTACTCCAAAATAAGATCAGCGAAGACCAATGGAATAATCCCCGCCTGGTCCCGGACGGAGTCAAACCGGTCATCTGGAAAGAATTTCTGGAGTCCCATAGCCGAGTGCAGTACCGCCACATGCTGGCTTCCACCAATTTGAACAAAAGTATCATTAACGACCGAAATCTGATCGAATTCCTTAAAGTCTACCGTAACCGGACCCGCCAGGAACTGGCTCAACCCTGCAATATTGATTTCAGACCCGGCCCAGGCAAGAAAAGCCGTGATATATCCAAAAAATACGGCAAACCATTTGACACCATGTTTATGCGCATGCTGTCTTGGGTCCCATCCTCCAAAGAGCAGGGCGCCTGGGAAGTATATATCCCCGGCGG
The DNA here is from genome assembly GCA_015233285.1 of Deltaproteobacteria bacterium. Next base: position 5,490 of record JADFYA010000189.1, read on the forward strand.
CACTATTAAAGGCGCCTTCAGAAAGCGGGCGTCACAACTGCTGAAAACTCTATGGGGTGAATCGGCGAAGACCAGTCAGGTGATCAACCGCCTTTTCGGGGTTCAGGGACAACGAGGGATGGTGATGTTCTCCGATGCATATCTCGTGGACCCCTTCGACCCACACCGGGCCTGGTGCTCCATGGAGGGGATAAAAATCAATCCCAAGACCGGGCAACCTATTGAAACGTCTAAGCATGACTACTTGTTCGCCTATGGTGACAAGCTTTCCTTCCAACTGCGTCTTGATGCCCAGGATGTGACTGGATCGGATACCGATGCTTTCTCCATCCTGGCTCATCTGATAAACGATTTCCAAAAGGGAGACATTTGTATCGGCGGTGAAAAAACAGCCGGATTTGGTTGGGTCCAGGCTGAGGTGACCAACTTGAACCTGCTGAGCGCCAACCTGTCCCCGGCCTATGAAAAAATCTTCGGATCATATCAGTTTACCGAGCATGGTCCGTGGCAGCGATTAAGACTGGAGAGCGCAGAGGCAGCCAAAGCTTTGAGCCGGACCGCACCCATCATGGCCCGCAAGGAGGCCGGTTCCTTGACCCCACCGATGGCCAAAGCAGGGTTTATTTCCCACCGGGCCTTCGGCGGCCGTTGCGGCACGCTGGCCATCGAAGCTGAGATATTAACACCCACTAACATTAAAGAAAGTGGGGAACCATCCTTTAATGCCACCCTCGAAAAAGAATCCATTAACGGCTGGGACTTTTTTTCCCTTTCTGCTCCAGAGGCCGCCCATCGCGGTTCCGACCGAATCTATGCGCTGCCCAGCCGGAGTATAAAGGGAATGATTCGTTATATCTATTCCATTATCACCGACTCCCGGGTTGAAAGCACGGATATTGCTAAGTTGAACCCGGCGGATAGCCTATTCGGATGGGTCGGCACCGGCCCCAACCAGGCCTTGATGGGGCGGTTATCCTTCAGTTTCGGCATGTTCCAGCAGCCCAGGCTATCCTGGTTTAAAGTCCCCTATCCTTACAGCGGCTGGGAATTTAACAATAAAAAATGGAAGAATACCCCCGGCCTGACTGTTCCGAGAACGATTATCGCCGATTCCTGGCGTGTTTTCGGCCATTCGCCCCTGGCCCCCATAGTGACTCAGTTGGATGATTTCTCACCTGATGCAATTCAGGCCAACTATTTCCGGGCCATCCTTCCGGGAAGCCGGGCCCGCTTCACCGTCCGTTTCTGGAATCTTGACGACCAAGAATTACGGCGGCTCTTATGGAGCCTGGTCCTGGAACCGAATCTAGCCCATAAACTGGGAAATAACAAACATATGGGGTTTGGCAGCCTCCGGTTTAAAATTCTACCGGAAAGCTTCTTGATCGATTGGTCCAAACGTTACGCCGGAGGACCGAACGAAGCCTGGCAGATGCCGGTTCAACTTCAAGATTGGGTCCGGAAGGATGAACTAAAAAATTACGCCCCGCTGTGTGAGGCGCTCAATGCTAACGGCATTTGATTGGTTGCGCCGTTGCCGGAATGGGCCAGACTTATTGGCCACCCTAAATCATCTCCAGGAGCAGCCTGATCTCCTCCTGGACCAGGACGAGGTCGGGCCACCCCTAACCGCAGTGACCAAACCTTGCCAGAGGTGTTG
>JADFYA010000018.1 GCA_015233285.1 Deltaproteobacteria bacterium
GGTCAATCCTTTTTTTGGACTTAAGCCACGATTTTTGTGGTCTTGTGTTAGCTTTTTTTTGACAATCGTGTCATAATAATTTAATCTTAAGTTGGAATGTTCCGGAGAAATAGATTCTTCCGGTCCGGCAGATTACCTATCGGTACCTCGCCAACGGTGCCGGTCTTCACTAATAAAATTTTTTAATGGATCTATGGCTTCGTCATTATGGCAGAAATTCAAACGTACGGGGAATATTACCTGACCAAAAAAATTGCCACCGGTGGCATGGCCGAACTCTACCGCGCCCGCAAAATCAGCCTGGAAGGGTTCGAGAAGATCCTGGCCGTAAAACGAATCTTGCCCCAATTCTGCCAGGACCAGGAATTCATCACCATGTTCATCGACGAGGCCAAACTGGCCGCTCAGCTCAACCACCAAAATATTGTGCAGATTTATGACATGGGCAAGGTGGCTGGGACCTATTTCATTGCCATGGAGTTTATCCTTGGACATGACCTTTGGAGCATTGCCAAGACCGGCATCCAAAACAAAACAAATCTGGGCAAGTCCAATATTTTGTTCATCATAAGCCAGGTCTGCCGCGCCCTGCAGTATGCCCATTTTAAGAAAGACCGCCAGAACAAACCATTAAACATCGTCCACCGGGATATCAGCCCTCAAAACGTTTTAATATCCAACGAAGGAGATGTCAAGCTGGTAGACTTCGGCATCGCCAAAGCGGCCTCAAGAAGCAATCAAACTCAGGCGGGGCTGATTAAAGGAAAGCTGGCCTATATGTCCCCGGAGCAGGCCCTGGGCAAACCGTTGGATCATCGGTCAGACATTTTCTCTTTGGGGACCGTGATGTATGAACTCTTGACCCAAAGGCGCTTATTCTATGGCGGCTCAGAGGTCGAAGTTCTAGAAAAAGTTCGTAAATGTGCCGTCTACCCGCCCTCGAGATTGAACCGCAAAATAGACCAGCCGTTGGAAGCCATCATTTTTAAAGCCCTGGCCAGAGATCGAGAAGAACGTTTTCAAAACGCAGAGGCCATGCAAAAAGCGATTGAAGCTTATCTTTTTTCCGCCCAGCAGGCCACCTCACCTTCCACTTTGACCCTGCGGGAATATATTCACGGGATGTACGGCGCGGAGATCGAGCAGGAAGAAAACGCTATTCGGGCGGAGCTGGAAACGGTTTCAAAATACGAAAAGTTTGTTGTTCCACAAATTACCAAAACGATGGCCCACCAGGCTCATCCGACTGAGGCGGTCAACCCGGACATGGCCACCACTCGAGTGGTTATTGTGACAGAGCAAAGTAGTGTGGATAAGCTACCGGTCAGCCGGCGGGTCCTGGTATTAATGGGGGTCCTGGGAATCTTGGCCGTCGCCTACCTGTTCGGCCCCATTAGCAAAGGACCGGTGCCGACAGGAGGGCAGAAGGCAGCGCCCCGGCCTTCCACCTCCACAACTAAGCCGGGAACTCAGAAGCCGACGGCGCTCTCAGCCAAAATAGACACAGTTAGGCCGGATTCTGCCTTAGCTGCTCTAAAGGCCGAAGATTTCGCCGTGGCCCAAAAAAAATTCCAACAGTGGTTCTCCGGCCATCCCCAAGATAAAGAGAAGTATGCCTTGGATCAAGCCAAAGCGGCAATTGGGGCCATCAATAATCAAGCCCTGACCCTGGACGCGGCGCAACGAACCAACCGCTTTCAAGAGGTCGTTAATTCCCTGGAGTCCATGTTGCAGAAGGACCCCAACGACCCAAACCTTTATTATGAATTAGGCCGGGCGGCAACTGGGGCAAATAATTTTCCTAAGGCCATAGCCGCGTTGCAAAAGTCCATCTCTTTTCGGCGTGACTTTTTTGAAGCCCACATGCAATTGGCCGAGGTTTACTTTTTGATGAATAACTACAAGCAATCAAACACAGAATTGCTGCAATTGAAACCCAAAGACTCAGCTCAGGCGGCGTGGTTGGAGACAAATCTGGGAATCAATTACTACCTCCTCCGCGATCATCAGAGGGCAGTGGAATATTTACGAAGGGCCATGGAAAACGATCCTGGAAATAACAAATTGAAAGTCCTCTTGACAGAACTGGAAAGCCGGCAAAAATGAGCTCTCTCCGAATAACCACAAAACATCACATCATGTTGATCTGTTGGGCAGCTCTTTTGGCCGGTTTAACGGTTCCCGCCGCCGCTGCCGACGATTCCCCGGCCCGCCGTCATCTGATTATGGGACTAATCTATGGTGTTAAGGGAATCCCGGATCGAGAGGAAGCCGCATATAAAAAGGCCATCTCTATAAAACCGGACCTGGCTGAGGCCCACTTCGCTTTGGGTTGTCTCTATGCGCAAAATAATTTGGGTAAACCGGCCAAAGAGCAGTTCGAGGCCGCCATCAAATATAAACCCAATTTCTCCCTGGCCTACTATAATCTATCTATTATCTGCTTTTCCGAAAAGGATTCCTTTGACAAGGGCGTCGAATACATGCAGCGGGTCTTCAAATTCAAACCGGATTATCCCGAAGCTCACTTTGAGTTAGGCGTGGCCTTCGGAGGCCGTGGGGAACTTCAAAAAGCCATTGAGGAGTATGAGGAGGCAGTCAAATACAAACCGAGTTTCTGGCGGGCTTATCAAAACATGGGAACCACCTATTTGCTGATGCAGCAGTATCAAAAGGCGGCCTCATCTTTTAGGAAGGTTTTAGAGATCAAACGGGATTCACCGGCCGCCTTGATCAACCTGGGCAACATTTATATGCAAACCGGAGTCCTGGACCAGGCCATTGAATCCTATAAGGCAGCCATTGTAGCCCAGCCGGAATTCCTCAAGGCGCACTATAACCTGGGTATGTGCTACCGCAAAAGCGGTGACTCCTTCGCAGCCATAGAGCACTTTTTTCTGGCCGGTAAAATCAGCCTGAAAAACGGCGATAAGGAAGGAGCTCAAAAATACCTGGCGGTCATCAAGGAGACCGATCCCAATTCCCGACATTACACCGAACTCCAGGACATGATTAATTCCGGGACCTAATTTTTTCAAGGGAAACGCCGAGCTGCCAGACGAAGGGCTGAGGGGTGGCATGGGTTGAAATTCTTCGTATTGTTGGACGGTATAGATGTTTTCGGTGAAAGTGATGGCCACGTGGCTGGATTCGGCTACCTTATTTGCGCCGACCTTTGATCACGATTATTTTTGGGGAATCAATAGGACAGCATGTGAGAGAAGCCTGGTTCCCGGAAATTACTTTATCACTAGGCTCTTTCGGAGTCATGGCGTTCAATAGGTTAGCCTCTTCAGTTTTGTTCGGAGCATCAGGCAAGCCCTTATGTGAGTCAGCGTATTCTCCGACTAAGACAAAATCAAACCGGTCAAGGGCCTGTTGTATATCTTTATGGTTGAAGATTTCGTAGGGAACTTTAAGTTTACTTAAATCAATTTGGTGGATCATCAATTCTGCGGCAATTCCAATGCGCTTCCCAGACCAATTCTTTGTTTTTTTATTAATATATTCTACAGCCAAGGTCCGGTTATCAAAAGGCCGCCCCGAATAAAGGGCATCGCAGAGGCGAGAGTACCAGAGAAACCCAAAGTAACCGGCCAACATTATTATAGGCAAGGAGTATATCAGATTCCTGACCAAGCGCTTTTTAATTTTCAAATAAAAGACTAATTTTCGAAAAAGCAAAAGGACAAAATGTATCCCCACAGCGGCGAATATAGCACAAAATGGGTATATTACTAGAAAATTCCTATGAAATCCTACACGCGATTGAGATATGAAAGTTAAGTACACAACAGGAAATAATAGTATAATAATGGCTGAATACCCATTTCGCCAAATGGCTACAAGTATTCCCACGAAGCAGTAATAATGGAACGAATCAATCTGGGAGGCTATCCGATTCATCGGCAGCATAAAGTGGTTCATGCCCGGCTCGACGGTGTTGGCCCCATGCCCGGCCACCATGTAGTGGCGCACTTCATACCCGGATTGCAGTAAGAAGGCTCTTAAGTCGAGTACCGCATAAGGATTAATACACAGGAACACCATTGGCGGAACCAGGAATAGGGACAACATCCCCAACAGCCTGCTGAAGCTGATTTTTCGCACATTAATGATGAAGGCGAGAGTCGGTACGATTATTGATATTACAGCGTTGTATTTAGTCGCTGTCGCCAGACCCACGCATACCAAGGCAAGAATTAGATATTTTAATTCCTGAGTGTAATGAAAACGGAGAGAAAAGAGCACCACAAGTAACACAAAGAAAGAAAAAGGGAGGTCGGTAGTGATCCGAATTGAATGGTAAATATGGAAAGCCAACCCCGACAGGATTAATGACGCAAGTATCGCGACCCATTTTCCATATGCCTTCAATGCGATCAGGCCGACGACAGGGACACTTATTGTTCCCATGAGAACTGTCAGCGCCCTATTCCACAGATAGAATGACGGATGGGATATGGTCCAGTTCCATCCAGTGTCGATATTAATAAGTATCTCATCAATGCTCCGTAACCCGATGTACAGGCCGTCTATTCCCTCCTTGCCCATCAGAAAATAGTAATGAAGAACATCAACCAGCAGACATGCATAGATCATAAATGATGGATAGTTAAAAAAATGTGGGTTAAGGTCGCCGGTCTTCAGAATCCTTAAAGCGGCGCTGGCGATCTGGGGTTCATCCCAATGGCGCCAATACAGATAGGGAAGTCCATCAGTAACTCCTAATATCCTCAGTGTGAACGCATAGAGGGTGATCACCACCATGGCCCAAAAAAAGGCTGTATCGCTGTTTTCAAGGGAGCTACTTATTGACTTTATATTCTGTTTATACCACATCAACCCTTTCCTTTAACCTTCCCTTTAAGCAAGGCGCAACGCGAGGGTTCTCCAAGAGCGTAAGGATCTCTACCCAATTCTGTTGAATTAAGAGTGCGGCCTGACTATCTTCGGATGTGATAAGATTCCTCACATTCGTTCGGAATGACAAATTTACATCGTCATTTCGGCTGGTCCACCCCACTGTCATTTCGAGCGAAGCGAGAAATCTTAGCGCCGTTGCCTTAATTCAACAGCATTGGGATCTCTACCTCCCCTGTCAAGGACCAAGCTATTTGACCCCCCTCGGGGCCGGATTAATTGGCCACTTCTGATTCTTACCCGGCTGGTGAATTTTTTCCTCAGACTCCCCTCGTCTCTTTAGGGGAAAGAAGTGGAAACGGAAGGAGTCTGTAACCCGGCGGATGCTTCTCCTCCGTGGGGGCCGCTCCTATTTTCTGATTCATCAGGAACTTGCTTACTTACTGCATTGAGATCAATGTCATTGACTTAAGCCGAGGAACAATCGTGCCAACTTTTTTAAAATAGACCATTCCGAATAAGCCCCAACGGGGCGCTCTATGTTAGCCCAGGGCAGCGCCCTGGGAAATACGGCAGGTTACGTGTCAGCAGAATGGTCAGGAGGTCGGACGGCCCCCAAAGTCATTTCCTTTGAATGGGATATCCGGCTACGGCTGAGTACGGAATTGCTGGCGATTTTATGTGGGTATTGCATGGTATTTTGTATAGTCTCCCCCCTACCCAGGGCGTTGCCCTGGGCTAACATAGAGCGCCCTTTCAGGGCTTAATCGGAATAGACTATTTTAGAATAGGATCCGATGACCTTGCACCTTAAGTCAATGACATTGGCATTGAGATAGGAGATTCGTTTCCTATTGTCAAGATAAATTTTAGGCATCCCTGAGGTGAAAAGCCGTCTCGATCTCTGAAAGGTCAAAGTTGAAGCCTGTCCACGGTTGTCCAGTTTCACCGGGAAATTGCACTTTGGACAATCGTCACAGGTCCTGGATAGGTTTCAGGACGTCTGCACGGTTTGAATAGGTCACAGGCAGCTTCAAACATATACGGCCACCGGGTACCTTCTAAGCTTTTCTTTGACTGCATCAATATAGATAGGACTCATGGCCAGGGCGAGATGCCGGACGCCTAACTGTTCAATCAGGCCGAGTCCACCCACGGGCCGACCGTGGATCCGGGTGCCCCATACGGCCTGGTTCTCGTCGAGATAGGCGGTGATTTCTTTGGGATCAAATCCACAGAGCCAGGGGGCAAACAAGCCGGTCGAAGATAGACCGAAAATGGCAAAATTTTCATCCCGATCCCGGGCAGCCTCCCGAGCCTGAGCAATGAGTTCTATCCCGTGCCGGGCCAAGGCTTCGTTCCGTCCGGCCACGGTCAAGTTTTCGTCAAAGCAGTTTTCCAACCGGTCAAATGGGCCGTCCACCTTGGCCAAAGCCAGAAACATTGGCACACCCACCTCTCGGACACCCGTCACCCGAAATCCCGCGGCCCCGGCCAGGCTCTTCAAGGTCTTTTCAGTAAGCTTAGAAAGATGATCTATGCAAAACATATCTCCAGGATTATAGGCAAAATTCGGCACCCGGAGAAACAAATGCCCACCCGGCTTGAGTGATCGCCAGGCCCAACGCAACAGGTCCAGGGGATTGGGCACGTGTTCTAATACACCCAAGCCCACGGCCAGATCGTAGGCTTCCTCGGCCGCCTCAAAATCATGATAACCCGTGGGGATGACTTGAGCCTGGGGCAAATTGCGCCGTAATGACTCCAAAGCGGCGCCGGGCTCCAGCGCGGTGATGCTCCACCAGGGGAGTCCGGCGGCCAGGTGAGTCAGGAAATGCCCTTTGCCTGCGCCCACCTCAATCAAGGCTCCTTTCTCGGCCAGGCCGATCATCTCCCGTAACAATACATAGGACCGCCGGGCCTGAGACATATCGGCCAGTGGAGTAAAACTCTTCACCTCGGCCTCTTCCCGGTGCATCATCAACCGGTAAGTATGACGGTAGAATTCGTCCGTGTCGCCGCGGGTCCCGGCCGCATTATAAATGAGTCCGCATCCTCGGCAGCAACGGTTATCGATGACGGCAGAGGTGACGGCCATAAAATCGGAGGTGACCGCCGGCCCCGCATATATAGGATACAGCGGCTCATAACGGTCCGATCCACAGACGGGGCAGGCCGGACTATCAACCATGATTAATCTCCTGAACTTTTCCAGGCCAGGGCTTCGACCATTTTCCTGGCCAGGGAATTAAGCACCGGAATCCGGTAGAGTAATCGTCTGATCCCAGGAAGGGAAGGCAGGTTGGCGTTTTTGACCACCACTCGGGCCAGCCCCCGGCTAAACCCGGCCCGGGTCAAAAAGGCATTCATCGTCCGGGGCGTGAGGTAAAGGTTAAAGGGCCGTTCTTCCTTAAATAGCCATAAGCCAAGATTGGCGTAACAGGCCGTCAGCCAGATCAGTCCTCCAGGCTTGAGCAGGCTATGAATATTTTGCAGCGCGGCCAAGGGTGATCTCATGGTGCTGAACACGTCGAAGACAGTCACCACATCAAAACTACCTTTTTCGAGAGACGCGGCCGCGGCGTCTTCCTCTCGAATGTCCAGGCCGTAATGATGCCGTCCATATCCGGCCAGGGTGGAGGAAATATCTATCCCTTGGACCTGGAACCCGCGCTTCCGGGCCTCATCGATAAATATCCCGGTGGCACAGCCCACATCCAGTAATTTGCCCCCGTCAAAATGCCTCTCCCTCAGTTGATCCAAACGGAGGTTGGCCAACTCCCGTCTCCAGACCTCCCCTTGCTGGTAATGCTCAACAAAAGTCCGCCCGGACGGCAGACGCGTTTCCCCTTGCCAGCAAGCCAGCCTGACCGCTTCGGGAAACATGGGAAACTGCCGGACCAGCCCGCAGGACCGGCAATGAACCAGTTGCCTTCCTGACTTTTTTAATAATTCTCTGAACGCCCCATGCCCACAAAGGGGACAAACAGCACAATCTTCATTCATCTTAAATCCACTTACCGCCGCCATAAGCCGGCCCGGCTAAGGGCCACCCCAGCGGATGACAAATATTGTCAAATAGGTTCCCATTTTTGCTCAAGGCGCATAGGAGCGGGCGGGCGAACCTTGGGCCATCGGCTCCTTCGTTTTTCTAAGTAAGATGTTCCTGATGGTTATTTTGCCTGGCTGAAGTTTCTGCGCCGTTGGCCTGATAATGGCACGCTTCTTGCGGCTAACAAGAACAGATAATAAAAGAAGATAAGAATTCTGCCAGCCGAGACTTTTGAAGCTATTCACGGCTGAGACAAATAAGACATAATAAACGTCCGGTAATTGTTGGCAATTTTTTTTGGACAAATCATTTAACGACCGGGGGCGGGAGACCAACAATGATGACAACAGAATATAGCCACAATGGTTTTACCTTGATCGAATTGATGATCGTTATTGCCATCATCGGTATTCTGGCGGCGGTTGCCATTCCTCAATTCGCAGCTTACAAAATCAGTGCCAACAATGCCGCCGCAGAAAGCGACGTGCGGAACCTCCAGATTGAATGTGAAGCCATCTTTGCAGACTGCGACTCTTACCCAAATGCGGTTGCGGCAACCACCGGGCCGGCGCCCATGCCCCTGACAACACCTGATGCAGCCTGTCCCTCGCCCCCTCGGCAGTTCCAATTGTCCAGATACGTCACGATAGCGCTATTCAACTAATTAAGGTTATGGGACGGAAACATTCCAAACATGGTGGCATGCAACCTTAACCATTAGGAGGGTCTAAATGAAAAAAATAGCAATGATTCTGACCATAATCGGCTTGTTGGCCGGGATTGCCGCCTTTGTCTTTTCTCAAAATCTGGGCTACGGCATCAGCGGGGTCCATGCGGATGGAATCAAAAACTGGAAGTGCACCACAGCCTCTCCCACACTTTGGTATGTGACGGTTCCCAAGGGATCCGCACCTATGGCTGTCACCTCACTAAGCTCTTCCGGTTAACAGCCTCACGATGCCGGCGGCGTGTTTTGTTAAACATAAGCCAAGATCGGCCTTGAACCAACCTACCACCTCAGTTCAACCGGCGCCGGACGCCGAATTCTCGTCTCCTTCCTTAAAAAAATACCATAAAAACGGTAAGATTTCCCGCTGTTTTCTCCACCTCCGATGTGCTTTGTTTTTTCCTGGAATATATCAACTTGTTATTTGTTTGGGAAGCCGGCCGGAAAGGAAGTATCAACCATTTTCAAGGGAATACCCGAGCAGGTGACAAATTTTGTCAAATAGTTTCCGTTTTTTGTTCCAAGCGCATAAGGACGGCGGACAAAACTTGATTCAACGGTTCCTCCTTTCCTCTAATAGGATGTTCTAACGACGAATTTAGCCAGGTTTGTTTTCCCTCCTGTTGACTTGATGATGGCACACTTCCTGCATTATAATAAAGCAAATAAAGAATCAAAAAAAAGATTTCTGCGTGCAGACACTTTTTCAATTATTCGAAGCAAGACAAAGGGGGGTGATAAAAGTCTGGTGATTGTTGTCAATACTGTTAGACAAAGAATTTAACGATGGAATTCAGGAGGACCAACAATGATTACAAAAGTCAAGAACCACAAAGGTTTTACCTTGATCGAATTGATGATCGTTATCGCCATCATCGGTATCTTGGCGGCGATCGCCATTCCCCAATTCGCTGCTTACAAGATCAGCGCCAACAATGCCGCCGCGGAAAGCGACGTGCGGAATCTCCAGACCGAATGTGAAGCTATCTATGCCGACTGCGACAGCTACCCAGATGCACAGGGGCCGACCACCGGGGGCGGGGGGAACGTCATTCCTTTGAAAACAGGTGTAACCCCCACTTGTCCTTCCCCAGCTCGGAATTTCTCAATTTCTAACGGCGTCTCGCTAGCCCTCAATGCCTCAACATGATGTTCCACTTACCCCGACCTGGCACGGAACTTCCCGGTCTAAGAACGTGGCAATGTCATCGGTGAGCGATTTGCCGGGGTGTGGGTTATGGACGGAAGCTTTACCGAAATCGGTCATTCAGCCTCAGGAGGATCCAAATGAAAAAAATAACAATGATTTTAATCGTAATCGGCTTGTTAGCCATGATTGCTTCCTTTGCCTTCTCTCAGAATCTGTCCTACGGCATCCAAGGGGTCCATACGAATGGAACAAAGAAATGGGCTTGCACTACAGCGAATCCCACACTTTGGTATACTGTGTGTGACAAGGGTGCCACTGCTGCAAAAATCAGCACAAGTATCACTACCGGCCCTTAAGAAGCATCCCGTTGCTTGCAGAACGCCTTGTCAAACCTAAGCCAAGATCGTTGTTTCAACTAACCTGCCTCCCCTGATCAACCGAAGGCAGGTTAGTTGAGCTTTATCGAGATAAAGGGCCCGGCCTGTAAATCCGATCCTTCCTTCGAAATAGTATAAGAACGTGAAGATTTCTCGCTTCGCTCGAAATGACAAAAACGCCGCGCTCCAAACGCTCTACACCGCTGTCACTTCGGAGGTTGTCATTTCGAGCGAAGCGTCTTAGTGCGTGCTTGCCCTGCGCCTTATTGAAAAGTGAGAATCATGACCGTGCACGGTGTTGTACTGAACCCGCTCATGTCACATGTTATATAGAACCCAAGGAAATTGACGACTCGGAGATCCAGCAAAGGTATTAGACACAACAACCGGTTAAATGGCTACATGCCTTTCATGGAAATTTCTGCGTCCTCCCAGGTGTGTTTTATGGCAGGCAGGACAAATGGTGGCCATCGAATTTGAAAATCTGACTAAGATCTACCAAACAGGGTTAAGAAGAAAAACAGTTACGGCCCTGACCAATTTCTCCCTGTCCGTCGAGGAGGGAGAAGTCTTCGGTTTTCTCGGATTAAACGGGGCCGGAAAATCTACGGCCATCAAGGTGTTGTTAGGCCTGATCAAACCCACCAGCGGCCGCGCCACAATATTCGGACAACCCGGCAGTGATCCGGCGGCGCGGCATTGTATCGGTTTTCTACCGGAAAATCCTTACCTCTATGACCATCTCAACCCCAACGAACTCATCTCTTTCGCCGCAGGAGTCACCGGCAAGAACCGTCGTCAGGTTATCAGCCGGGGCCGGGAGTTACTGGAGCGTCTCAGCCTAACCGAGGTAACGACGCAACCCCTTCGGCTCTTTTCCAAAGGGATGACTCAAAAGATGGGCTTCATTATGGCCATCATTCATGATCCGGATGTGATCATTTTGGATGAACCGATGAATGGTCTGGATCCCCAGGGCCGCCGTATCGTGGCTGATATCATCACCGAACTGCGCGCCCGGTCCAAAACCGTTTTCTTCAGCTCCCATATTCTTAATGACGTTAATCGGTTGTGTAGACGGGTGGCCATCATCCACCGGGGCAGTCTTCATTATCTGGGAAGGGTTGATGAACTCTACGACGGCGCATTTCGCTACCGCATCCGGTTGAAGGGACCGGTGTCCGGATTAACCGGTATTTCAGCCCCTATTACGGGGAATATGGAATTCCCGGAGTTGCTCTGTCCACAGGAAGAACTTATCCCGGCTATTGAACAAATCAATAGCGCCAAACTTATGATTCTGTCAATTGAGCCGGAACGGGAAGAGTTGGAGGATGTCTTCATCAGGATTGTCACAGAAGGACAAAATGAACCGATTCCTTAACATCTACCACCTGGCGGTGATAACCTTTAAAGAAGGCATCCGCGACCGGGCTCTCATCGGCGTGTTCATCATTAGCCTGGTCATGATGGTTATAAATGTAGCCTTCATTAGCTTCTTCATGCGGGATTTGGGCAAAGTCTCGGTTGATTTGGGCCTATCCACCGTGTCTTTGGCCGGGCTCACCCTGGTTTTATTTATCGGACTCAATCTGATCAGCAAGGACCTGGATAAAAAAACCATCTTCCTCATCTTGAGCCGGTCCGTTTCCCGAACCCAATATCTATTAGGGAAGTTCGCCGGGTTGATGGTGCTTATCATTATGTCCATGGCCATTATCGGCCTGGTTTCATTTTTGTCTATTTTCCTGATTAAATCGTTCCTGGCCGTGGGGTTCTTTGCCAAAAATTTTTCATGGTTGACTTTTTTCTTGGCTTGGGGGATGTCGGTGGTGTCATTGATGACCCTGACGGCGGTCGGCTTTCTGTTTTGCACCCTGACGTCTCATGTTTTTGTGGCCATGGTCATTACCTCCATGGTCTATTTGATCGGCCAGTCTCTACCTCATATCCAGGAACTGGTCCTGGCCCGGCAACAGGTCCTAAAGGTCTCCGGCACCATGAAGTTGATTATCCAGATTCTATATTATATCATGCCGGATTTCAGCTTGTTCGATCTCAAGCTCCAGGCCGCCCACGGGTTACCGGTGGATCCCGGTCACGTTCTCTGGGCTGTCCTTTACGGCCTGGTTTACACCACAGTTTGCCTCTGGCTGGCGGATCTTGTTTTTAAGAAAAAGGAATTCGTTTAATGGGCCGGCGGTGGGCAATCCTGATCGTCGTCCTCCTGGCTATTCAAGTCACATGCCTGACTAAGCTAAGGGAATATTATAAGCAGACAGAAGACATCCAACGCACAATTCCATTACCCTCGGAAAATTTCCTTAAACTCATCAGGCTGGAATTTAGCGGATTATTGTCCGACTGTATCTTCATCCAGGCCCAGGTGACGCTGGGCAACCGCCAGACCAGGGAGATAACCCCGGAGACTTCTAATCTGGTCATGGCCTTGATTGACCGGACCGTGGCCATTGATCCATACTTTCTTGACCCCTACTACCTGGCCCAGGCGTTTGTCTGGTATTCCAGGGGGCCGGATGAAATCAGACGAATCAACCAGTTGTTGATCACCGGGGCGGGATACCGCACCTGGGATGCGGATTTGCTTTTCTACGCAGGGTTCAATTACTATTTTTTCTTAAAAGAATACCGGCAGGCAGGTGACTTGTTTAGTCAAGCCGCCCAAATCCCGGGGGGGTGGGCCGGGCTGGCCGGGCTAGCCGCTAAAATGTATCAGCGGGGCCGTGACACCGCGTCCGGCATCGTCCTGCTTAAGAGTATGCTCCTCCGGACGAAAGATAGAGAAATTCGAAAATATCTCGAAGCCAGATTAGACCTGTACCAAAAAATGTATTACCTAGAATCGGCAGCTAAAATCTACCAGGAAAAATTTCTAGTCCCCCCCCGGCAAATCGAGGAATTGGTCGCCGCCGGTATCATTCCATCCGTCCCCGTCCCTCCTAAAGGACAAAAATTTTATCTGGATATCCAAGGGAATGTCGACATTGAAAGAGAAACTGCTCCAAAGAATTAAAACTCTGACAAATAGATGTTCCAGATTCCTACCGCATACTCTGATCACGCTCATAACCTCCATTGCTTACGCCCCGTCCTTCAGAGTCCCATTTATATTTGACGACACATCAAACATTGACGAAAAGGCCATAATTTGTAATCCTGGAAGCTTGAAGGACTTTTTCCTCTTCTCCAACCGGCCGGTGGCCGATGCGGTCTCCTGGTTTAATTTCCAGACGGCCTACCTGAATGTAAAATGGTATCATATCACTAACCTGGCCATCTACCTGATTACCGGATTTTTACTTTTCCAGATCTTAGTTAAAACGATTGACCGGGAAGGACTGCTGGAGCGGTTGGGAAGCCGGCGGGACTGGGCCGCGGTTATCCTGACCCTGCTTTTCATGGTGCTGCCGGTCCATACCCAGGCCATTACCTACATCGTCCAGGGCCGCATGACCGGCCTGGCCACCATGTTTTATTTGGCCGGCCTGGCTTTGTTTCTGGCCGGAGTGGAGCGCCAAGGCTGCAGAAGCCGGCTTTATTACCTGGGTTCCTGGTTTAGCTTGTTGTTGGCCATGGGGAGCAAAGAGATCGCCATTACCGCCCCGGCCATGATTTTATTGTATGATTTATTTTTCGTCTCCAGATGGGACCTGTCACGCCTGGCCAAGCGGAAATGGGTTCACCTGGCGCTGTTTTCAACCATTGGATACGTTGTCTGGCTTCAGTTCCATTTTAACTATGGTCCATCCGTCGGAGTCGGGTTTAAGGAGGCTTCTTCGACTTCCGGAGTGATCAGCGTCAAACCTTTTAACTACCTGATAAGCCAATTTGAAATAATCATCTATTACTTTAAGCTGCTGGTCTGGCCCACCGGGCTTAGATTGGATTATTATTGGCTCCCGGCCAAAAATATAACCGAGTTTAGGGTCTGGGGTAGTTTTCTCCTCATTCTCGGTGCGGTCATCTTCGCGGTCAGGTTGTCCAAACGAAACCGGTTAATGTCGTTTGGCGTCTTCTGGTATTTTATTACGTTATCGCCCGAGTCCAGCTTTATCCCCCTGGCCGATCTTATTTTTGAACACCGGGCCTATCTGCCGTCGGTTGGGTATATTTTTTTCCTGGCCGGATTGGCCGGTGAACTGCACAAGGCGCCGGCCGTGATAAGACGCCCCAAGGTGGCATTGGCGTCGGTCATCTTGCTTCTGGCCGTTTATGGCGGGCTGACTTTTTCCAGGAACCTGATGTGGACGAAACCGTTGGTCATTTGGGAAGATAACGTGGCAAAGGCTCCCGGTCTTTTTCGTCCGCTGACTAATTTGGGCGCCACTTATCTGATCCAAAACCGGGTTGAAGATGCCAGGCGGGCCACGGACCAGGCCGTGGCGGTAAGGCCTCATCCCCTCACTTTGTCAAATCTGGGTTTGATCTATAATCGCCTGGGCCAACCGCAACGAGCCAAGGCTCTGCTTGGCCAGGCCCTAAAGATAAGCCCTAATAACGCTAGCGTATTGGTCAATATGGCGCAGCTAATACACGAGCAAGGCGACACCCGGCAAGCCATTGAGCTGGTGGAAAAAGCCATAAAAAATGAGCCGAGCCTGACCAACGCTTATGTTGCCCTGGCCAGGATGTGGGTGGCGCTGGGATCCGAAGGAAAAGCGGTGGCTGTGCTGCGTCGGGCCCTCGTGGTGAACCCCAAAAATCATCTCATCTTTGATGAGTTAGGCCATACTTACAAAGACATGGGGATGATTTCGCAAGCCAAGGAAAATTTCTTAAAAGCGATTAAGCTTAAACCGGATTTCAAGGAGGGCCGGGTCGCTTTAGCGGATATATACCGGGATCAGGGTGATTTTGCAGCCACGGTGAAGGAATATCAGGAGTTATTGGACTGGATGCCGGAAGATGCCGACGTCCTCAGTCGCCTGGGGGCACTGTACATTGCCACATATGAGCTTCCTCAGGCCGAAAAAATCTTGCTTAAGGCTTATAAATTGCATCCGGATCATCAAGAAACGACTTACAACCTGGGAACATTGTATTTCACGCTGGGTCAACTCGATTTGGCTACAGAATTATATCTAAAGACCTTACCTCAGATTACTACCCAGGAAAAACTGGGCGAAGTTCTCAATGCCTTGGGACTATGCTATCTGCACACCGACCGGCCGAAAGAATCTCTGGCCTATTTTGCCGAATCAGTTGAGATTTGTCCTAATAATCCTGAAACCCACTTCAACTGTGCGTTGGCCGCCAGTATCTTAAACGATTATCAGGTTGCCGCAAGCGAATATCGTCTGACCCTGGATCTCAACCCGAATCACCAGGGAGCTAACCAGAATTTGGGGATCATTTACAGCGACTACCTGCACGACCCGGTTCTGGCCAAAAAATACCTCCAGCGCTCCCTCGCCCTGGCCGCCCCCGGCCCGGATACGGAGGCAGTCAAAAAATTGCTCAGGCAACTGGAAGTCCATGCCCAAGAAGCCGGATCCACTCTTTAGCCCCCAGGCCAAGTTGGCAACGTGTTCGGACCAACCCAGGGGTTCAGTCCAATGCTGTTGAATTAATGGTGCGACGTTAAGATTTCTCGCTTCGCTCGAAATGACAGGGAAGCTTCGCACCAAAATGACCGAGACGTGAACCATCCAGAATGACGAAGTAAATTTGTCGTTCCGAACAAATGTGAGGAATCTTATCACATCCGAAGATAGCCAGGCCCCATGCTTAATTCAACGGTATTGGGGGGCCTCCTCGGCCTTTTTTTTTTCTTTTTATGAGTCTATGCCCAGGCAAAAGCCTACCCTGCCACCTTTATACGTTGCCCTGGCCGAGCGACTGTTGTGGTATCCCCGGATAGAAAGCCGTTGGCTGGATATTCTGGTTATAGAGGCTTATCCTCCTGTACCGACGGTGTATCCGTCTATTTATCCTTCTGGGATGTCGATGGTACACCCGTTTCTTTACCACATACGTCTTATGGTGCCTTCCCTTTTTTACGACTATCACCCGGCTATGATGCTGGGCGAAGCAGTCCGGCGTATTAAAAATAAAAAACAATGATAACGCAATAATAATTGGAAATAAGACCAATAGACTTCTCGACGCGATACTCTTTCCGAGTCCCTGACTCATGTCATGCCCCCTTTAGGTTTTATGGATTTGCTTCATTGGTTTTGTTCACACCATATTTAAAGCGATTCCTGTGAATGATTAATTTTTCATATACAACCTCCCGTATGGTCAACGACGGACCGGGAATCAATACCTCCAATCCGATTGTAATGATATAACCTGGCTCCGGGACTGAAGCAAGTTAAACCATGTTTCAAACTGAAGACGGGGCCACCCCGGCCTTTGGTATAGTGGTGACCCTGAATGCTTGTGTTCGACTGATGAAATTGATAGACCAATAACCAGAGAAGTAAATTAACGAGGAGGCTGGAGGATAAAATTCTTGCGGATAGTATTGAAATAGTGGCAGGAGTTTGATTCGGGTTGACTGGTTTCCGTCTAACCGGTTGATTTTGGTGGTGGGCGGTCGGGGATTTGAACCCCGGACTTCCACCGTGTGAGGATGGCACTCTCACCGCTGAGTTAACCGCCCAGAAAGAATCTGTACATAGCTTAAGGAAAACTGCTTTCAGATGTCGCCACCAGAAAGTGAAAGCTTTATTACCAGAGTTTGACGGACTTGTCAAACAATTTCGGAACCTGGCTTCAATTCTAATTCCGGTTTTTTCGCCGCAACCCGGCCGGACCATTTTATCCAACTAGTTATCCAAGCAGGATATGGCCATTACTCCGTTAGGACCCGGTCATCTCCTTGCCGGCGGGTGAACCCGATTCCATCTAAATAGTCGAGCACGGCAATGCCCCAGGTTCGGCCGTAGCCCAAGACCTCTTTGGAGTCGGCAATGGTCAGGGCGCCTTTTTGCTGAATAGCCACCTTCACCCGTTTTTTGATCTGCTCCATAATCGGCCAGGACAAATAGCGTCTATCACTCAGGCAGACTAACTGGTTCTGGATGCAAAGATAATCCAGGGCCCGATATATCTCGGTTATTCTGTATTTGGTGCGGCAAGATCTCCAAAATCGATCGGCCGAAAACGGCATCAGGCCGGTGGTTTTGGCAAAATCAAGCAGGCGGGTGATTAATTCCTCCTGCTCTTTGGAGAGTTTAATGACTGGATTGGGCAAATGAAAGCCGCCGTTGCTTCTGAGTAAAAAGCCTTCCTGGCCCAGGTCGGCCAACATTTTTTGAAAAGGGACTTCATCCAGAGAAGTATCCAACCGGTCCTTGATTTCCGTGGCGCTTAGCACCAGCTTCAAAGGATCTTCGACGACCGATTTTTCGATGATTTCTAACAATTTCTTTTTATATTGTTTATATATATCGAGTCCGTAAAAGCCCTGATTGGCAAAATAGAGCAGCTCGCCCCGCTGGACCATAGCCGTCATTTCCGTTTCCAAATCTCCGGGATCCAACCCCGTATTGTGGGCTATTTCAACGGCTGTAATGATTGAATTCGGGTTCCTCTTAAAATAATAAGTTAGAACATCTTCCAGCCGCCCCGTCTGGAGCGCTTTTAAGTAGGGCAGCGTTGTTGACATTTTAGCTTCCCGGTATTTATCCCGAGGCGCTTCCAACACGATTCCGCCTCCTAAGACGTGGGGAACGTCTAGCTGACAGACCACGAAGTAATCTTTTGGCAAAGTGATGACGGGATCAACTAACCGGAACTGGACCAGGCCGCCGTGGCCGGGAAGGATTTGTGACTCCTCCATCAAAACCGCGGTCGCCACCGTGGCTGATGTGCCCAGGTAGAGCCTGATCTTCTGTCGATTCTTGATCGGTTTTGAGGCATATTGCGAAACCCGCAGGTGGGCGTTGATCAATTGGGTCGGAATGAAAGTATCAGGCCTGGCCAAGACCATCCCTCGCTCGACATCATCAAGAGATACCTTATTCAGGCTGATCCCGACCCGTTCTCCGGAACCGGCCTGAGATATTTTTTGGTGATGCGATTCCAGGGAACGCGCCCTGGTTTTCTTCCCAGCCGGCAGCAAGCACAGTTCATCGCCCTCATTGATCGTGCCTGACAGGATGGTCCCGCTGATAACCGTCCCGATACCGGTGATACTTCTGACCTGATCAATCCACAGCCGGAAAGGGGCCGAGGGGTCTTTGCCGTCGATGTCGGCTGTTTCTTGATCAATGGTGGCTCTGATCCGGTCAATCCCTCTTAAATCAACGGACGAAAACGGGATGATCGGCTTCCCTTCCAAAAAGGTGTTCTTGACCACATCTTCGATTTCGAGGGCGGCAAATTCCAGGGTCTCCTGATCAACCAGATCAGCCTTGCTCAAGGCCGTGAAGCCGGTTGGGACCTTGAAGAATTTCAATATCTCCAGGTGCTCTCTGGTCTGGGGCATAACCCCGTCATCGGCGGCCACGACCAGGACAGCCATGTCCACATTGCTTAAGCCCCGGATAGTGTTCTTAAGAAAATCCGTGTGCCCCGGAACATCCACTAAGGCGATTCTCTTCCCGGAACTAAGCTCCAACGGGGCGATCCCGGACTCAATCGACAACCCCCGAGCCTTTTCCTCTTGTTTCCGGTCGGTATCCACGCCGGTCAGGCACCGGACCAGGGAAGTCTTTCCGTGATCCACATGCCCGGCGATCCCCACGGTAATGGAACGGGCCATAAGTCACCAAAACATAACCAATCAAGTTTATTTGTCTTTGGAGGGGGCAAGGGGAATCGAACCTCCTCCCCGTTTTGCAGACGGGGCCGGCGGGTTTGAAGCCCGCGGGGCGCACCAGCACCATTGCCCTCGGTAATCATTTTGCATGAATGAATTTGTTACTCTTCGATTTCCACGCCCCACCGTTCCCACTGGGCCGCGGCCTCGGCTTTGGCCTTGGCGATCTCGTCATCGGTCCAGGGATCTATAATCAGGGAATCAGCCACCAGTTCCCAGAGGTACTTCACTTCGTATTTATAGTCGGTGTAGAATTTGGGATACCGTTTCTGTATTTGATCATGACAGTTGGAACACCCCACCACCACAACGTCGGCGCCGCTGTTTTTGATGGCGTTAAATTTCTTCCGGCCGTGAAAAGCCGATTCCTTTTCGTAGGGCATCGGCCAATTGCCGCCGCCGGCGCCACAACAATTGGACCCATCCCGGTTCGGCTCCATGTCCACGAAATTATCCACGCATTGCTGAACAATCCACCGGGGTTCCTCAAAATACCCCTTGCCGAAATGACGTTTCAACTCCCGGCCGTGCTTACAGGAATCATGCCAGGTGAATGTTTTTCCGGCATTGACCGATTTATCGATCTTGATCCGCCCCGACTGGATAAGTTCAACCAGGTAGTCATAAAGATAAATGAATTCAATTTTGTTTTCCGGCGACTCCAAAACGCACCTGTTCATACCGGCCCGGCATCCATAGGAGCCTCCACCGCAATCCGGCATAATCATCCGTTTGATACGATGCTGCTTC
>JADFYA010000190.1 GCA_015233285.1 Deltaproteobacteria bacterium
TGCTGGCGATTTTATGTGGGTGTTACATGGTATTTTGTATTGTCGCTGCCCCTACCCAGGGCGTTGCCCTGGGCTAACCTGGAGCGCCCTTTCAGGGCTTAATCGGAATAGACTATTTATTAGAATAGGATCCGATGACCTTGCACCTTAAGTCAATGACATTGAGGAGCATTTCGGGAGTAAGCTTATTCCTTTTGAATGTAGGACCGTCAGCTCACTCCCGATGCACCCTTAAGTCAATGACATTGACAAGTAACATGCAACAAGTAACAAGAATCATCTGACTAAATGGGAGGCTCGCTCCAAGACTACCTTAGCTTTGAGCAGAGGTAATTGTTCTTTCAACGCCAGATAGGTCTCTTGGTGAGGGTGACAGATAGCCAGGGCCTCGCCCCCGGTTTCAGCCAAGTGGATTAATTGGTGAAGACTGGCCACAATGGCTTCATGATTCTGCCGGTTATCTAAGAAGACAGCCCGCCTGGCAGTTCTGACCCCGAGCCGGCGGGATAAAGCGAAGGCCACGCTTTTGTCCGAAGTCTGGCTGTCCACAAAGTAAAGATTTCTCTTTTTAATCTCGGTCAAAATGGGTTCCAGTTTGGCCGCATTGGTCGTGAAGGCCGAACCCATATGGTTGTTGACGCCCACCACGAAAGGAACGTCATCTAAAGCCAGTCCCAGCCTTTTGAGTAGTTCCTCGGAAGACATGGTCGTCAATAGGGCCCCGGGGCCGGGATCTGTTCGAGGATAAGAAGCCGGCTCCATGGGCATGTGGAGCATGATTTCCCGGCCCAGCCGCCGGGCTTCATTGGCCACCTGTTTACCGTGTGGACTGAACGGTAGAATGGAAAAAGTTAAAGCCGGGTCGAGGGCCAAAAGCTTTTTGTCCAACTCGTAGTGATACCCCATATCATCTATAATAATAACCACCTTTGGCTGTTTCGGCGACAGCTCTCCAGTCATCTCGGGCTCTCGGGGCAGGCGGGTGGGGGTAACCTGCGGCAACGGAGTTGGGGGCGGAGTAACTGTCGGAGCCCAGACCTGACGGGATGTGGGCGTGGGATGTCCGGGCATGGAAGGTGAAGGAATTGGACTGGGTGTGGCCTGGGTATGCCGGGTCACCTGGGGTATGGTTACGGGAGCCGGGGGGGTAACCGTGTGAAGGGCCGCGGCAGGTTTGAAGGTTATTTGATGAGTGAGCACTCCTTTGATTATCACCGACAGTGTTTTGTCTTTGTCGCCGGTAATGAAAAACGTCATCTCGCCCTGGTCATGGGCGGCTGCCTGAAGGTTAAAGATGTCCAGAATCCTGGCATTCGTAAACCGTTTGGTCGATCTCACCGTAAGCCGGTAACTGATGTACCGCCTCTCACGATGTTTATTCAACTGTTCTTCACGGCTGGTGATATCGTCTTTTGACAGACCTAGATCAAAGAGCGCTCGTAGAACCACCTGGTCGGCGCGTTCCACCAACGAAGCGGGATCAGACTCGGTATCTCTGTCCTCTGGTGTTATTTTAGGTCTGGTTGGGGTTTTGGGGGCCGGGGCCACCCTGGAGTCTCCCGGAGGAGGCGTTTTTTTTGATTTGTCGGGGGAGAGGAAATGAAATATCCCGACCATGGTCAGTATAGCCACAAGGCTTAAACTAAAGACGAGCCAACCGTGGAGGAACCACGGAGGTTGGCTCGTCTTTGTCTTCGTTGATGATCTGGGTTTGGAGACCCTTTTTTTCCTGGTGGGCTTTTTAGCCGACTGGGGATTTTTCGGGGTTTCCATGTCCTCGCCGGGAACCATAATTATTTGGACACGGCAGGTTGTTTATTTAAAGTCTGGGTGAAAATACCCCAAGACTTGAGAAGCTGCAAGGCCCGTTGGACGTGAGCGTCTTTGGCCAGACGTTCCTTCTCGGAGAGGACCTTTCTGTCTTCAGGGCCGACTTTCGACTGATCGCCGGAGGCATCATCATGAGTTGTCTCTTTTGTTTTGTCTAGGCTGCGGTCCTTATCATGGTCTTTGTCACGTCCCTTGTCCAGGCTTTTATCTTGAGGCTTAGCCTTATCGGGTGTTTTGTCCTGAGTCTTGTCTGGAGTAGCGTCATCGGCTTCTTCTTTTCCCTTGATGTGACCCTCCAGATCTTTTTCGCGCAGGTAGCGAATGTTGTTATTCTCCTTGGGCGCAGCCGTCTCGACTACTATGTCTGGTGTGATCCCCTTGGCTTGAATATCCCGGCCGTTGGGGGTGTAATACTTGGCTGTGGTCAGACGAAGAGCGGAACCATCTTCCAGCGGAATGATGGTTTGGACGGAACCTTTGCCAAAGGTTTGGGAGCCTAAGATGACGGCTCTTTTGTGATCTTGGAGGGCACCCGCCACGATTTCGGAGGCGCTGGCGCTCCCTTCATTGACCAAAGCAATAATGGGGTAGTCTTGGTAATGATCATTAGGGTGAGCAAAGAACTTAAGGTCCTGAGTCTTGTTTCGGCCCATGGTATACACGATCAGGCCGGATTCTAGAAATTCATTAGTCACCTTGACTGCCTGGTCGAGCAACCCACCTGGATTGTTGCGCATATCCAGGACTAACCCTTTTATTGGCTTATTACTTTCCTGGAGAGTTTTTAGGGCCCTGACCAGATCCTGATGGGTCGTGTCCTGGAAAGTGGAGACGCGAACATAGACGTAACCCGGCTCCAGGGTCTCAAATTTGACACTCTTGATGGGAATGACTTCCCGAGCGATGACGTAGTCTTTAAGCTTGTTGGCGCCTTCTCGCAAGATGGACAGGGTGACCGTAGACCCTTTGACGCCCCGGATACCTCTGACCGCATCCATCAGGCTCATATTCTTAGTTAATTTACCGTTAATCTTGATTATTCTGTCACCGGCTTTTAGTCCGGCTTGAAAGGCCGGGGTATCCTCGATGGGGGAGACCACCGTCAGTACTCCGTCTTTGAGGGTTATCTCGATCCCGATTCCACTAAAACTACCCTTCGTCTCAATGGTCAATTCCTTATATTCTTCCGGAGACAGGAATGATGAGTGGGGGTCCAGGGTGGCCACCATTCCCTTAATAGCCCCATATATAAGGGTTTTGGGCACTTCCTTTTCGACATACTTCTTCTCGATCTCATTGAGAACTTCGGCAAAGATTTTAATCTCACTGTATGTCGATTCCGGATCGGACTCCGGGTCCCGCCCAGTGACCAGCTCCCCATCAATCAAGAACAGCCCAAGGATTGCAACCAGGGTCAGACAAAAGAGGGTTTTGGGGGTCATCCATTTGAACATCACCTGCTCCTTTGTTTTATGGTATAAAATGGGTAATACATGGATTATTGACCCTATTATAGTGATTAGCTGACAATAATGTCAATGCACAAAGTTAAAACGCCGGGCTGGTCTCAGGCAACCGCCCCAATATCGCGTCGGCAGACCATAGAAACGACAATGTCACCGGTCAGGCCCGCATGGTTCGGATGCGCGGTTGCTCGGTGGACGAGCAATCCTTCTTGGCTTTGATAGCTTTCTTGGCGGCCTCGGCAATGGCCTGGCTGGTCAAACCGAAGTAGGACAAGAGGCGTTCCGGCGGCCCGGAGATGCCGAATCTGTCTTGAATACCGATGCGTTTAACCGGACATGGGTATTTGTCGGCTAATACTTCGCACACGGCACTCCCCAACCCGCCGCTAATCAGATGTTCTTCGGCGGTAACCACCGCTCCGGTGATCTTGGCTGATTCTAAGAGCGTGTCCTCATCCAATGGCTTAATGGTGGACATATTGATCACTGTGGCGGAGATACCATCTTTTTTCAGCAAATCGGCCGCACCCATGGCTATGTGGACCATCAGTCCCACGGCGACGATGGTTACGTGGCGACCTTCCTTGAGGATACTTGCATGACCTATTCTGAATTTATATTTGTCGTCGTAGATTACCGGTGTGGCTATCCGGCCGGTACGAACATAAACCGGCGTCTTAGTATCGACTATCGTTTCAATAACCCGCCTGGTCTCGACACCGTCGGCCGGGACGATCACGGTCATATTGGGCAGAATGCGCATCAACCCAATATCCTCTATCGCCTGGTGGGACCCGCCGTCATCACCCACCGTAACGCCTCCGTGGGTCGAGACAATCTTGACGTTGGCCAACGAATAGGCGATACACTGACGGACTTGCTCCCAGGCCCGGCCAGTGGCGAAGATGGCGAAGGTACTGGCAAAAGGAATCTTTCCAGTCGCAGCCAACCCCGCGGCCGTGCTCATCATGTCCTGCTCAGACACACCCATATTAAAAAAACGGTCGGGGAACTTATTGGCAAATAGACGGGTATTGGTAGAACCAGATAAATCCGCATCCAACACCACGATATTTTGGTTAGTCTCTCCCAATTTGGCTAATGTTTTACCATATTCGACTCTGGTGCTTAAGAACTCGACCAACACAATCCTCCTGTGGGCAGATCTGGGCCCGAGGCTCATGCCTCAACTTGTTTTGGGTTAAAAAAAAACTATCTTCCCCCTAAAAAACGAGTAGGAAACTGTATCTCAGGCTATAGTTAGCTCCCTGAGGGCAATGGCTAATTCCACGTCATTGGGAGCCACGCCATGGTACTTCACCTGGTTTTCAAATATAGACACGCCCTTTCCCTTGACCGTCTCAGCAATAATCATGGTCGGTTTGCCCTTCGTCTTTTCCGCGAGGTCAAGGGCCTCCATAAGTTGCTTCATATCGTGGCCGTCGATGCTTTGGACCTCCCAACCGAAGGCTTGCCACTTAGCCCCCAACGGCTCAATATTCATCACGTCTTCCACCCGACCGTCGATCTGGAGATGGTTATGGTCTATTATGGCGCAGAGATTATCCAGACGGTAGTGGGGGGCGGTCATGGCCGCTTCCCAGATTTGACCTTCCTGGACTTCCCCATCGCCCATCAAGCAGTAAACTCGCGCTCCACGGCCATCCAGCCTGGTGCCCAGGGCCATGCCGTTAGCCAGGGACAACCCCTGCCCCAGGGATCCGGTCGATACATCCACCCCGGTGGTCAAAAGACAATCCGGATGTCCCTGCAAACACGCTCCCAGTTGACGTAGGGTATAAAGCTCTTCGGGAACGAAGTAACCGCACTCGGCCAGCACGGCGTAATAGGCCGGGCAAGCGTGGCCTTTGGAAAGGACGAATCGATCCCTCTGCACCCAGTCGGGATTATTCGGTTTGTGTTTCATCTTATACAAGAAAAGAGCGACCAAAATGTCGGCCGCTGAAAGGGATCCCCCGGTGTGCCCCGAGCCGGCTTGATGAAGCATTTTAACTATCTGAATTCTAACTTTTTTGGCTATTTTGATAAGTTTTTGAACGTCCGAAATCGATTCCATTAAAGTGGGCTCCTAATAACTTATTGATGACGTGCCCTTTCCTAACACAAAAAGAACAGACTATCAATAATAATATGGTACCGATTAGTAATGGTACCGGTTATGGTGAATCTGCGGCTTGCTTAACAACAGGTCTCCCATTAAATTACTTAAAAAATAAATCCACCGTACTGAATCAAGACAAAAATCTTATTTGGGTGACGGCTCCAAATAAGATTTCACCCTCGGGTCATGAACACGATCAAGTCCCCGCCACATTCTTCCTTCGTCCAGGGTCAACTGGAGTGCCTTCCGGGCAAACAACATCCGGGTTTCGCCGATAGGTGTTCCGGTAGGGGAGGGGGAACTGGACAAATCCTACGGGGAGGTAACTACGGTGAATGATTTCTTGGCTAGAACCCGGCCGTTATAGACGACGGCGAAGATCCATTTTCCCGGAACCATTTCATAATCATGATCAAAGGTAAAACCGTTGAAAAAAATTTGATTCCGGTCATCGAATTTAAAGGAAAAGCTGACGTTGTTTTCAGTGATGGTCGGGCCTTCGGGTGTTTTAATGGGGGGGATCAGGGCCGCATGAGTCAGCGTATAAACCTGCTGCCGCGGAAGGTTAAACACTTGATAGGTATAACCGAAGCTTATCCCCTTTTTGGCCGTGATCACATCTCCTTGATTAACAATCTTATAATTGCTCACTACAGCGGCTTTGGTCCCTTTACCTTCTTCGTCTTTGATCTCCTGGCTATCGCCCAGGGTAAAGATACCGAAGTTGCGGATTTCTATCTCTAAAGATTGTTGTGCATATACCGGTAGAACAGTTAAACTGAAAAGTAACACGGTTAAAAAACAGACCTTTTTCACAAGACACCTCACCTTGAACAATAACGAGTTTACTGGTTGTTAGTTTCTTATTGATTAACCAGGGGTTACGTCTATCCGGGCAGCCCGGTAGCCCCTAAAGCACTCCCGGTGTTAGCGGAGGTTTTCTGCGATGTGTGCGACCATCCGAAAAATCATCGGCTCCAAAATAATACGAGGCATAAATACCAAGCCTCGGGCTATCAGGTCGTCGGTTAGTTCGATGGCGCTCTGTTGAACGTTGCCGGTTTTCCTGAAGGAGTCTTCTATGGCCACGCGGAAATCGCCGGCCGAGTCAATGGACCGATCAAGGTAGGTCAGGCCGTCCTGTCCGGTCATGGCCCCAAAGTGCTCGGCTAAAAAAATCTCCACCGGAAACTGCTTCATTCTCTGCAGTGATTCCTGATACTGGGTATAGTTTGAAGTGCCGGCCGGGAAAATTGTATCTTCAGCGGGAACGCCGCCCCCATCGGAGCCGAATAAAGCTTTTTCGGCCGGGACCCAGGCCGCGATGGAACATGTGGAGTGGCCCGGCGCGTCCATGATGGTCACGGAAATGTCTCCACCCAGATCAATAATGTCACCTTCTTTGACCGGCCGGTCAACCACCACGCCGTCGAAGGATAAATCCAGCTTTGACGTGGCCTGGACATCGCCGAACTGGGCGGTGGCCATCTTATTAAAATTACTGATGCCGACCACCGCCTTAGGCGCCATCAAGATACTCTGAGCCGGATATGACGCCCAAATGGACATCTGCGGCCAGCGACGTTTGAAAAACGGAACAGCCCCGCAATGGTCAAAATGAGCATGCAAAATCAACAGATGCTTGATTCGGCTTTCATCTATTCTGAACGTGGAGAACTGGTCGAGTACGGCCGGCACAATATAGGCCATGCCGCCGCCAATAAGCATAT
>JADFYA010000191.1 GCA_015233285.1 Deltaproteobacteria bacterium
CGGTGGAGCATCCCGACACCCCCGATAATTACATGACCAATCTGCTAAAGCTGATCGAACAAAAAGAAAAGATAAGCACCATCGGGTTGGATCTAAACCCAGACAACATTGAAGGGACTCCGACACCTGTGTTGGAAAACCTGGATAAGCTGATCCTGTATGGGTTTTCCGAGGAACTGATTGAAGAGATCCTTTTCCTGGTTCTGGGCCATACCTGCATGTCCCGGGTGGCCCAAGGCAAAATCCCGCCCCGGATGCTCAAGAGCGTAACCGATCGGGCCAAAACGTCACGGCCGGAAGAAGCACTGGAGTTACTTAAAAAAAGCCGCCTCATTTCATACGCCGAAATAGCGACCATCCTAGGCGATTATTTTACTTTGAATCATGCCATGGAAATTTTTAGGATCTATGATAACGCCATCCAGGTAGCGGCCAGTGATAAACTTGACTGGGATACCTTATATGATCAGATTACTGAAGGTTTCGACGTGGCCTACAGCCGGGCCACCAAAAGGATATTGAAGCTCTTCAATTTATTCGAATACCTGTACACCTGGCCGGATCTGGTCGGAAAGGGAGAAAAACAACTTGAAGTTCTGGCCGGATATGACCCGGACCAAATCACGCGGATCCGAATGGTCACCAACCTGGTGTCCATCGCTGAAAGATACAAAAAATTTATGCCGGGACGACTCGGAGCCGGCCATACTACTTTCTTTAAGCGGATCCTGCTGTTCAGCTTCCACGGCACCGGGCGGGTCTTCCCCAAGTTAGGAGTGGATGTAGGTTTTTCTTTGCTCTGGATAGTAGTGAATGCGTCGCCCCGGAATGTGGTCAACTTTAACCCCATCAGCGCGGATCTGCTGTTCATCGATTTAGACATCAGACTTTCCTATCTTAAAACAGCCATTTCAGCCATGCCGCCAACCTGCTTTTCCCCCAAGATTTTTGATCGGATCCGAAAAGAATTGGAAGATGGCTGGCCGGTTTATTTCTGGAACAGCGGCCTGTGCCTAAGATTAAACCCGGTATCCGGAGCCACCGACGTTACCTTCAACAATTTTGAGAAGTTAATTATAAGATTACGAAATATCCTAACCGAGACGTCCAATTCTTCACCCAAGGACATGCCGACGAAGATGCTGACCCGGCTGGAGGCCCCTTTTTCCCGGCTATGGGCTTATAAGATTTATCTTAATCTCCACTTGTCCCGAATCGAATCCGACGGTTTGCCCATCGATCAGAGCGCTTACCAGGAATTAGACCGAATTCGAGAGTTGGAAAACGACGTCCGGACCACCTTTGCCCCCTATATCTTCGTATTCCATGATGTTTCTGATAATTTTAAGAAGCTCTACGACCTATCGCCTACGGCTCTACGATTCCTGTTTAGAGAATTCATGGAGTTGAAGAACGTGTCCGGGCCTGACCGGTCTATTTCGGAAATAATCTTGAGACGTCTTAATAAACTCCAAGTCTTGTTTCGAGGCGAAAAAAACCTGTTCCAGGACAAATCCATCTTCCGAATGATGGCCCAGAGCGAATTCGGTCCGCTCATCGATGGGACCATCAGCGCCAGTTCCAACCAGGTGGATACCTTAATCTCTATCATGGACCAGGTTAAAGGGGATCAAGCCTATCTCAAGGCATTGACCCTGGCTTTGATATTCCAGGATATCGGTAAGTTGCCGGAAAACGTCAGACGATATTCCGATAAAGAGGAGTTCTTTCATCATGCGGAAATCGGATGGCGGGTCCTGACCGAAGAATCCATCCTAAACCGATATGAAGACGACCCCCGGTCCGTCGCCCTGACTGAATTCCTGGTCCGACATCATGGTCTGTTAGGCCACGTGGTGAAAGGCGAATTCTCCTGGCTCAGTTTGGAACTGGTAACCGACAAAAAAGACCGTCGCCTCTGGGATCTACTTTTCATCCACTCAATTATCACCACTGCGGCCATAAAAGAAGAAATTCTAACCGAGGATACCCTAAACACATTTTTTCAGATCTATCGGGCCGGTGTGTTGGTCCTGGAAGGCGTCACGGATTGGCACCGGATGCAAGAAATCCGGTTCAAGCGTTTGGCTGCCGACATTCCCGAAAAGTTCATGGACGAGGTAGGCGGACCAGAGTCAGCCGGCCGCACCGTGGCGGTATGGGAGAGATTTCTTAACATCATCAGCCTGGGCCATATTTCTTACCAGGACATCATCGCCCACCGCACAGACACTCCCCCGGTTTACATCTACCGCAAAAAAAATCTCAAAAGCGTCGGCAAAAACACCTTTGAGAAAGACTTGTACGAAGCGGCCAGAATCTCCAATATCCTCAGAGCACTCAGTCCTCAGACCAAAGTATTGATGACCAACTACCTGAACCCGGAAACCGACCGAGTCAGAATACTAGGTTTCGGCGAGGTGTCCAGGTACCTGAACTATGCTAATCAAATTAAAATGCTTTTGATCGGCCTGGCCGCCATACATGAAAAATTCCCTAACCGATCAGAAACCTGGTTTCTTAACTTTTACTTACTCCGCCGGGATATCCCCAAGAGATTTGAAGCTGTTAATGAATTCCTAAACGATATCACTTCCGAAGATATCATCGGCCGCCCAGCCCTGGTCCTGTCCCTGTTTACGGCTCACCAGGGGATTGTCCTCGAACCCAACACAGAATGGCCGACACTGGTTTACAAATACATCGACCCCATCAACGTCGATTCCTATATCGAACGGCTGGAATCAATTGGAGAACTAAGCAAACTAAAGCTATTGTATCAAAGAAAAATGCGGTTACTCAGGAAAACATCACGATTCACCGAAGACTATCAAGAGGCATTGGAAAAGGCTTTTGAAGCCAACCTGACCCGATTGACCGAAAGGCTATTAGCCAAGGCCAGGGACAGGATGGCCCGGCAACGGAGTTTCATAAAGTTGATTAGAATTTATGACGACATCAAAATGAAATCTGAGGAAACGGGCTTTTCCAACGAACAGATGCAGCATCTCCGGGACATTTACGACATGGTCAACGACGATCTCCGCGACCGAAAACAAGCAGCTATCATAAACCATATTAGTCACCTACATAGTCCGACGGCCCTGGATCGCTACTGGGAATCCGTCAAGACCTATCTTGCGGCCAACCAACAGTATGTGGGCAAAGAAATGGAAAACATCGTCGCCCAAGCCTTTGATGAACGGATGGACCTCCTCCGCGAAACCAGGACCACACCCTAGGCATTGAGATAGTCACATCATAAACTCTTCTTTTGAATTCCAAGCTATTACTTGAATAAGCCGCCGGGGCGTTTTAATCTCATTGGTTAAATACGCGGCGGGAGCATCATTAGCCTCCATCGGGGCGACGGCCAGATCATCTCTGGAGGGCCACCTGACCGGCGCGGCCGGGGAGAAAGCCCATGACTACCGGGGACGAAGGCAAATCTTCCCCTAAAGGCAGATTGGCCGCCACCTCTTCCAGGGTCACGAAACCGGCCCCACGGTCCTGCAATACCCGGATGATGCTCAAGAAATCATTCAAGTATCCCCGGCCTTCGATCTCCGCATGGATGGTCATGACATTCAGTTGAGTTTTCTTAATGTGGCTGAGCATGGCCGCGGCCAACTGGTCTCGGCCGACGCCGGGCAGCCCCATGATCTCGTCCATGGTGGGCATAGTCGTGGGAATTTGAGGAGTCAGATAATGGATGCCGTCCAGGTCGGGACGAAAAGGATGCCGCCCCCTGGTATCGCTGGCATACTTAAACCCAATTAAATCTTGCACGGCCAGGCTGGCCCGGGAGACTTGCCACCCCGGTGAGGCAAAAGCCCTGACCTGCCGCCCGGTCAATCGGGTCACCGCATCTATTCCCGCGGTCATCTGCTCCTGCACCTGGGCTTCACCCAGCCTGCCCAGGTGGTCATGCCAGAAGACATGATCGTAGCCATGCACCCCGATTTCATGCTCCGTCTCGCCCAGGGCCGCCAATACTCCTTTGGTCCGTTCCCCGATCATCGGAGCGGGAAGTAACGTACCGTAAAACAAGGTCTTAAAGCCATAGGCCGCCGGAGCCCGATTCCGGATCATTTTGTTCAAAAAACCCTTCCGCCGAAAGACCCGGAAAATGGCTCGGCCCGAATTATCCGGACCCAGGGATAGAAAAAATGTGGCCCTGATGCCTCGCGATCCAAGCGCCCGGCACAACCGGGGCACCCCTTCCCGCAACCCCACCAGTGTGTCCACATCCACCTTTAAGGCAACCTGGACCTGATTCATCGGGCACACCTCGGCTGGACTTTGGCATCATCACCCATGGCCTTAATCTCTTCCAAAAAGAAATCCAGGGTATATTTCAAGGCGTCGTCCAGGCTGGTTCTGGGTTCCCAGCCCAAGATGCTCCGGGCCTTTTGAATGGACGGGCGGCGGTAAAGGATGTCTTCGTAATCTTTGCCATAATAATCTTGATGACTGGTGCCGATAATGTCCGAGTAGGCCGGGTCATGGGCGTGGTCCGGATGGGCCCGGAACAACCCCAGAAGTCTTTCGGCCAGATCTTTGACCGAACATTCATTGCCGGGAGCTCCGATGTTGAATATCTGCCCGTCACAACGATTATCGCTGTTTCTGATGATCTCCATCAAGCAATCAATGCCGTCTTCCACGTAAGTAAAACACCGTTTTTGGGATCCGCCGTCGACCAGATTAATAGGTTCCCGCTTAACCAGGTTGATGATGAACTGAGTCACCACCCGAGAACTGCCTTCCAAGGCGGAGTCAATGTCGTCGAGCTTGGGACCGATCCAGTTAAAAGGCCTAATCAGGGTAAATTGGAGCTTTTGCTGCGCCCCATAGGCCCAGATGACCCTATCCATCAATTGCTTGGAGCAACTGTAAATCCAGCGCTGTTTATGAATTGGTCCCAGCACCAGCCGGCTCTTTTCCTCGTCGAATTCCTGGTCGGTGCACATTCCATAGACCTCGGAGGTGGACGGGAAGATGACCCGTTTCCGGTATTTGACACAATATCTAATGACCTTGAGATTCTCTTCAAAATCGATCCCGAACACCTCCAGGGGCCGTTCCACATACGCCTTGGGCGTGGCAATGGCCACTAACGGCAACACCACATCGCATTTCTTGACATGGTATTCAATCCATTCTTTGTTGATGGAGATATCCCCTTCTATGTACTTAAATCTGGGGTTGGCTAAGGAATGGGACAACTTATGGCACGACAGGTCCATGCCGTAAACCTCCCAATCCGTGGTATCCATGATTCTCTTGACCAGACTGTTGCCGATAAACCCATTAACTCCAAGAATAAGTATTTTCATATTATACCTTTATGTTGAACCCAAAGTCTATTTCCGTGGCCGGAATCCCGCCCCGGATGCCCCAGTTCTCCAAGGGCGGTTCGTACAGCACGATAAACACATCGTTCGGATCAATGTCCAGGTCGACCAAGTTTTTTACGATAAATTGATAAAGCCGCCGCTTGGCCTCTTTAGACCGTCCTGGAAACACGGTTAGTTCCACTAATACGTAGTTATCAGATTTCCCAGGAGGAATCTCAAAATTATCGGGGTCATATTCGAGCAATCTCTGATTACGGTCCATTGCAGGGATGCTAAAGGCATCAACCAGGGCAGAGTGAACGGCATCCAGTACGGCTTTTTTGTCCGCAAGCGATCTACCCCGCAAAATGCTGATTTTTACCAACGGCATGGTTACTCCCGCTCAAGGTTGAGGACTCAGAGACAGTTGGAGAACCTGATTTATCATTTAGTTCAAGGAGAATTGACCATTGAGGTAAACCCGCAAAGCTCCGCGGCCGTAAAGTATAACTGATTTGGGCGGCGAGTTCAATGAATTAATCTTTTTCGAGTCTCCTCTATATCTTTGACAAATTTTGGCATGAATTTATCAGAATCTTTTTTTGGGCTGACGACGAAGAGTCTGCCCGGAAAAATCAAAGTGGGAATAGTTGGCAAACAAAAAACTCCTGCTAATAATCACCTGGTTGTCCTAACAAGGCACTTAATGAGGAACTTTTCAAAATGGCGTTTTTGACCTTTCTGGCCAATTCCACTGCTTCTTCAGCCATACCGGTAGTCGGCTCCGGGTAATCACCCGGATAACGTAGTTCGACGCCGTACGGTGTGAGGATTATCACATCTCGTAACGACAGCGCCAGATTGGGATCAATAGTTTCAATCAAGTCGAGCAGGACATCAAGATCATGGGTCTTGGGAAAGGCCTTTTGGTGATAGGTTAAAAACGCCTTAAGGTACTTCTCTGCTGTTTGCTGGGAATGCAAGGCGATGGCATTAGGGAAATCCGCGCCTTCAGAGAACAGATGTTCAGCCAGTTTCATATCGGAATCTGCTTTACGGAGCCAGGCTGAGACAAGTTTGAGTGTCGGATTTTCAAGCGGCTTCATAGATGACCCGTCCTTGCCTGGCTGCGGGATAAGCTATTCCGCCGACCAGATCCTTGGTGGTCTGATAAGATTGGGTTGAAATTAAAAATATATCAAAAGGATAACCCATTCCTCTAAGTGATGTTCTGATGCGGACATATTCCCCCCGGCGGTCTGCAATATGGTCTTCCACAACCAGCAGGTCAATGTCGCTGTCACTGGTCATCAGGCTCGATGCCGCGGAACCAAAGAGAATTATCTTATCCGGCCGGGCCACGGTCAGAATACGTCTGACGATCTCATTTGTTAAAGATTCATCGATACCCACGGGAAACTCCCCAAAAGTCATCTAATGCTGGGATTGGACTTCACGGAAGCGGGATTTGTAAATCTCGGCAGACTTCCGCGCCAAAAAAAAATCATTGATCTCTATATGTCTGGGCACCGTAGAGACAATCCCAACCGCCCGGTTGACATAAATCGAATGACTCCCTCCTTCTCGCAGTATTTCGCAGCCGTGTCTTTTCAAATGTCGAATCAAATCTTGCCGTTTCATCTTACAAAGCAGCCAGGTCCAACGACGGACATTTTTTCCAGATCCCAGTTGGAGACAACGAAACTAATGGGCTTGTTTTTGATGATGTCCCAAGCCTCGTCGCCATCGGTCGCTTTAGTAAACCTGGTGAATCCGACATATTTTAAGACCAG
>JADFYA010000192.1:0-6035 GCA_015233285.1 Deltaproteobacteria bacterium
GATTTATATTTCCATGCCGATACCGGTATAATTCAACATACCCCTAAAAACCTGTATGTCCCATGCAGTTTGCTTTTCCTAACCCTATGAAGTCAGGTAACGGATTATTGCAGATGAAACGTTCAAAAAGAATCGTCTTGGTCTTAATGGCCTCAGCTTCCATCGCCGCCTGTGGATCGGATTCTTCAGATTCTCAGAATACCCGCCGCGAAGCATACGCCAACAGGGAAGACTGCATTAATGATTGGGGGGACCCAGACCGGTGCGAACGCCAGTTGTCCGGATATTATTATGGGCCCGATTATTACTTTGTCAGCGGCCGGGCCTATTACTTCCGAACCGGTAGCCAGGACCCGATTCCGGTCGAAGGTAGAACCAATTTTGGCCGGTTGTCACCTGGGGAGAAGTCACCCCGGTCCAGCCATACGCTCACTTCCAGTCATATTGCCCGGAGCGGGTTCGGGTCTTCGGGGCACCTCCGCAGCGGAGGTTAGACAGGTTAGCAGATGAAAAGGCAACGAGTTAAAGAACGGAAAAACTGGCGGCGCAAATTTGATGAAATCGGTTTCACCTTCCATTCTATGGGCGACGGATATTGGACGGAAGGGGTTTGTTACCAGTTTTCATCTTCCGAAATCGATCTGATAGAACAAGTTACCGCGGATCTGCATGAACTCTGCCTGGAGGCGGTTGAATATGCGGCCAACCGGAACTTGTACGCCCAACTGGGGATTCCGCCTCAGTTTGCCGAGTTGATCAATAGATCCTGGCGCCGTCAAGAACCCTCCCTGTATGGCCGTTTCGATTTTCTGTTTAGTCCGGACGGGGAGTTGAAGCTCCTGGAATATAATGCCGATACACCCACCTCGCTGATTGAGTCCAGTGTCGCCCAGTGGCTCTGGTTAGAGGAGCTGTTTCCACAATACGACCAGTTCAATTCAATCCACGAAAAGTTGATAGCCGCCTTTTCCCTTCTAAAACAAGCCATCCCGGCGGGAGCGCCCTTTTATTTCACCTGTATGAAAGATTCTGAAGAAGACCTGATGACCGTGGAATATCTGCGGGATGTGGCCTTGCAGGCCGGCCTTGAGGCCCGGCATATTTATGTTGAAGACATTGGATTTAACGATCTGGACGGGTTCTTCTATGACCTGGAGGAGGAGCGGATCGAGTTCATGTTCAAGCTTTATCCCTGGGAGTGGATGCTGGCTGATAAATTTGGTGAAAAATTGCTCCTCGACACCATCAGCCTGGTCGAACCTCCCTGGAAAATAATTCTGTCGAGCAAGGGTCTTCTGCCTTTGCTGTGGCAAATGTCACCGGGGCATCCCCATCTGTTGGCCGCCTATTCCGACCCGCACAAATTAAACGGTTCCTATGCTAAAAAACCCATTTTTTCCAGAGAAGGGGCCAACATCACCCTGTACCGGAACGCCAAACCCATCTTCGAAACTTCGGGCGAATATGGAGAGGAGGGGTTCGTTTATCAAGAATTACATGAAATTCCAGATTTTGATGGTCATTACCCGGTAATCGGCTCCTGGATCATTGACGGGGTTCCCGCCGGAGTGGGCATTCGAGAGGACGACACGCCCATTACCACGGACAAAAGCCGATTTGTGCCGCACTATTTAGAACCTTAGTGTCATTAGGAGGTGACCGTGGCTTTCACAGACATGTCTTTATCTTTATCCGGGCTATTAGGGTTTCTATCACACTTTGTCACCGCCATGGTTTTATTGTATGTCTTTGCCAAAATCTACGACAAGGTTACCCCTTACCGTGAATTTGATCTGATAGCTGAAGGGAATACCGCCGCGGCCTGTAGCTTTTGCGGCGCGTTGCTCGGTTTCGCCGTCCCCCTGGCCAGTGCCATTATCCACAGCGCCGGGCTGCTGGATATGATCGTTTGGGCAGCCATAACCTTTGTCGTCCAATTGTTGACATTCATTGTCGTGAGGAAGATATTTCCTACAATCGTCGCCGACATACCGGCTAACCAGATATCCAAAGGGATATTCCTCGGGTTCCTTTCACTAATCGTCGGTATTCTCAACGCTGCTTGCATCTCCTGACGACGGTCGTTTCCAGGTAAATTTCCAGTTGGAATTCACCTGCCCCAAGGGCTTGGAGAAAATAGTGACACAAGAAGATACGCCCCAGACACCGGTTCTTGAGGAGTCACCCGGCGCTGAATCTAAATTACACATTCTGCTGGCTGAAGACAATTTCATTAACCAGCAGATGACCCGGACCACCCTGACCAAACGAGGTCACACGGTGGTCATAGCCGGAAATGGGATCGAGGCATTGAAGGCATTGGCCGAGGAAAACTTTGACCTGATCTTAATGGATGTGCAAATGCCTGAAATGGATGGGATCCAGGCCACTGCAACCATTCGAGAAAAGGAAAAACGTACCGGCGGGCACATTCGGATTATCGCCCTGACTGCCCACGCCCAACAAACGGATCGAGACAGATGCCTCGCGGCCGGCATGGATGACTATCTGTCCAAGCCCGTCAGACCCAGTGAACTTATTAAAAGGATCGAAAATGCCGGCAGTTGTCCCATCCCGGAACCGGACGCGGCGCAGGATGAACCCGTCGATCTCCTGGAGTTCAAAAATCGCTGTTCCGGGGACCAAAGACTGATCAGACAGTTAGTCCTGTTGTTTTTTGAGAACTACCATAAATATCTTGCCGATATTCGGGAGGCCATCGACCGCCGGGACCTCCGGGATCTGGAATACCGGGCCCATTTTCTCAAAGGGGTGCTGACAAATTTTTCCGCCCGGTCCGCCCGGGTCATCGCCGCCCGGTTGGAAGAAATGGCCAAAGACGAAAAGCTGAATGACGTGGAGTCGGTCTACTCAGCCATGGAAGAACAGATGGCCCGAGTAAAACTTTGCTTAGAGACCATCATCACGCCGACTGCCGACCCTTGTTAAATGCACTCTCCTTCCCATCGTCACCGTCGCTCCGGCAATTTTATCCTTGTTTTGTCTTCCGTTCTATGTTATTAGTTAACTAAATCCCGCTAATTAGAGAATATAGCGATATCGTAGCCACTCCCCATAAATTTTGGGGTGATGGCCCCCACGTCCCTATAAGAAAATCTCATAGGAGTCTCCGGATGAAAATATCCCGTGCTGAGGTAGAGCACGTAGCCAAACTGGCTCGGTTGTCGTTAACTGAAGATCAGTATGCCGTTTTTACCCCTCAGATAAATAACATCCTGGAATACATCGAAAAGCTTAACGAACTCGATACCGCAAACGTTCCTCCGACCTCCCATGCCATTCCCCTGTCGAATGCCTTTAGAGAAGATGAAGTTAAACCTTCCATCGGTCTTGACCTGACCCTGGCGAACGCTCCGGAGAAAGAAGGAAGCACCTTTGTCGTACCTCGGGTCATTTAATATCGCTTCGATAAAAAAAATATAAGGCCGGGGCCTGCTCTTGTCTTCCAGGTATTCCTCTGCCTATGCTCTTTGAATAAAGGGAAAAATATGGAATTGTACTCCCACACTATCCACGAAGCGCACGAGATGCTCAAAAAAAGAGAAATCTCTGCCGTGGAGCTAACCAAGTCCGTCTGTGACCGGATCGACCGGGTTGAAAACAAAATTAACGCCTATGTGACCATGAATAAGGAAGAGGCTTTGGTCTCGGCCGAGGCGGCTAATCAGCGGTATAAAGATGGAACCGCCGGCCCTTTGACCGGAATCCCTCTGGGCATTAAAGACGTTATTTGTACCAAGGGCCTGCGGACAACCTGTTCCTCCAAAATTCTGGGGAATTATATTCCGCCCTATGATGCCATGGTCATGACTAAACTGCGGGAGGCCGGCGCGGTGATCGTGGGCAAAACCAACATGGATGAATTCGCCATGGGCTCATCCACTGAACCGGTCTGGACCGGTCCCACCCGAAACCCGTGGAGCCTGGAACATATCTCTGGAGGCTCCAGTGGTGGTTCGGCTGCCGCGGTGGCTGCCGACGAGTGCCTGGGCGCCCTAGGGTCGGACACCGGCGGGTCCATCCGGCAACCAGCCGCCCATTGTGGCGTGGCCGGGCTAAAGCCTACCTACGGCCGGGTATCCCGGTACGGACTCGTCGCCTATGGTTCTTCCCTGGATCAGATCGGACCGATCACCAAAGACGTGACCGATCTGGCCATTATCATGAATTCTATTTCCGGGTATGACCCGCAAGATTCCACTTCCGTACCCCGCGAGGTCCCGGATTATACCACAGCCCTGACCCATGGTCTAAAAGGGATTAAAATCGGTTTACCAAAAGAGTATTTCATCTCCGGGATTGATCCGGAAGTGATGGCGGCGGTGAAGAACGGCGTAACGGAGCTGGAAAAATTAGGGGCGGAGGTGCTGGATGTCTCTTTGCCCCACACAGAATATGTGGTGGCGGTCTATTACGTCATCGCTCCGGCCGAAGCCAGCTCCAACCTGGCCCGATACGATGGAGTCAAGTATGGATTCCGCGAGAAGTCCCCGGCCAACCTGATGGACATGTATTACCAGACCCGGACCAACGGCTTCGGCCCTGAAGTAATTCGCCGTATCATCATGGGTACTTATGTCTTATCTGCCGGATATTATGACGCTTATTATAAGAAGGCATCCCAGGTGAGAACACTCATCCGGCAAGATTTTGAAGAAGCTTTTAAGGTCTGCGATGTCCTGGTTACCCCCGTGGCCCCGACGCCGGCCTTTAAGATTGGCCAAATGACCGATGACCCATTGCAAATGTACCTGTCGGATATTTTCACCTTGTCGGCCAACATGGCCGGTATTCCGGGAATGTCCGTTCCTTGCGGTTTCAGTTCAGCCGGCTTACCGATAGGGATGCAACTTATGGCCGGCCATTTCAAAGAAGAAACGCTGCTTAAGGTGGGCTTCAACTTCGAATCCGCCACCGGCTTTCATAAGCAGAAGCCGGCCAGGCAATGAAGTCGATGAGCGACAAGAGGCCGCTATGACCAATCAGCCCACTGATGATGACGTCCGGGAAGAAAACAAAAAAATAAAAAAGTTAAGGTTCTTGGTTGATCTGACTTTGTTGACCATCAATACGACTGACCTGACCCATGAAGAGTCTATGAAACTGGTGACCGCAGTCAAGCGGGTCGCCCTGGCTCTTTTCCCCGGCAAAGAAGAAACCTTCGACCTTATTTACCTGCCCAGATTTACCAGGGCAATCAGTCAAAAATTCGGATTTCATTAGTCGCTGGCAGTCCACAGCCTATCAAGACTTCAACGGTGAGGAGTCAACTATGCGGCCCAGAGTGAAAAAACAGAGCATCGGAGAAAAAATTAAACGCCTCCGGGAAAGCAAGGAGATCGGCCTGGACGTGGTGGCCAATGATACGGGCTACGCCGTCGAGTATCTCCGGTCCATCGAATCAAACGAAATCATCCCACCGGTGGCCGTGCTGCTGCAAGTGGCCCGGTCACTCCAAGTAGATTCCGGAGAATTACTAAAAGAAGAAGAGGAAGCCGGGAAGAAACGGGCGGATGCCTATGAAAAGCGAACCGACGCCTATTCCTATCGGACCTTGACGCCTGAGGCCCGAAATAAACATCTCAAAGCATTTCATATCACCATCGAGGCCTTGTCTGATCACAAGGGGGTCGGATACCAGCACGATGGAGAGGAATTCGTGTATGTCCTCAATGGGCATGTTGAAATAGCCGTGGGCGAAAACATCACCCGCCTGGCCCCCCACGAAAGCCTCCATTTCAATTCCTCGATTGTGCATCGGCTCAAAAATGTGGGCGACGTTGATGCCGAATTGCTCGTAATTCTGTATACACCGTAACCCGCAACTCGAAACTCGGAACCCGCAACCCAACGTCATTGACTTAAGGGTGCCAGACAATCGCTCTAATGTTTTAAAATAGCCAATTCCAAACAAGCCCCGGAGGGGCGCTCTAGGTTAGCCCAGGGCAACGCCCTGGGAAATACGGCAGGTTACCTGTCATTGACTTAAGGGTGCCAGACAATCGCGCTAATGT
>JADFYA010000192.1:6154-7107 GCA_015233285.1 Deltaproteobacteria bacterium
TGGGCTAACCTAGAGCGCCCCGTTGGGGCTTATTCGGAATGGGCCATTTTTAAGAAGTTAGCATGACCGCCCAACCTTAAGTCAATGACATTGACCCGCAACCCGTAACACGCAACAATCAAATCAACCAGTGGAGGTTCATCATGTCCATTCAACTGACCGATGAACAGCATATGATCCAGGTGATGGCGCGTGATTTTGCCCGGAAGGAACTCATCCCGACGGCGGCGGAACGAGATGAGACCAAAGAATATCCATTGGAGAATCTTAAGATGATGGGTGAATTAGGCCTGCTGGGGATGACCGTGCCCGTGGAATATAATGGGGCCGGCGTCGACACGGTCAGTTATTCTCTGGCGCTTCAGGAAATTGCCTATGGCTGTGCCTCCACCGCGGTCATTATGTCTGTCCATAATTCAGTCTGTGGGGAACCCATCACCCGCTTCGGCTCCGAGTATCTCAAAGAGAAGTACCTTAAACGACTGGCTATCGGTGAGATTTTGGGATCATTCGCCTTGACCGAACCCGGAGCCGGTTCCGACCCGTCCAGTCAACGGACCACGGCCGTCCGGGACGGCGACTTTTACATTCTCAATGGGGTCAAACAATTCATCACGACCGGGTTGCACTCGGGCGTCACCGTAGTCACCGCTCTCACTGACAAGGCCAGAAAACACCGGGGCATCAGTGCGTTTGTGGTGGAAAAGGGCACCCCCGGCTTTTATGTGGGCAAGGTGGAAGACAAAATGGGCCTGCGGGCTTCCGATACGGTCCAGCTTATCTTCGAAGACTGCCGGGTACCGGTCAAGAATCTCCTGGGCCGGGAGGGTGACGGCTTTAAAATTGCCATGTCCGCCCTGGATGGAGGCCGTATCGGGATCGCGTCCCAATCGGTGGGCGTGGCCCAGGCCTGCCTCGACGCCGCTATCGAATATGCCAAACAACGGGTCCCG
>JADFYA010000193.1:0-665 GCA_015233285.1 Deltaproteobacteria bacterium
ATATTGATCCCGAATTCGTTCCAGGCTTCCGGCTTCTTCCAGCTTGATTAAGGTGTTGGAGTCAACCTGGATGGTGTATCTTTGGGTCCGGCGCATCAGCGAGCCGGGGTGTTCGGCATAGCGTAATCCCTGAATAATCTTTTCGGCCTGATCGTCCCAGGGGATAATAATGGATTCTGAGTAGTCATCAATCATTTTGAATTTGTCAGCGACCTGGCGAAATGGGAAATCCCTTTTCTTGATCCCTTTTTTCAGGTCGTAGAGAATGCCGTGCTTGTCCAGATCATCGCCTTTGAACCAGAACCAGGCCTGGAAGTAGGCTTTCACCGCCTCAAGACACAGGGGGTCTTCGAATCGACGAAGCACGCCTTCGGCTTCCTGGGCGGTTTGGGTGAAATGGCCCTGAGGCAAACCATTTTCGGGGGTGAAAACGAAGACCCGGCCCTGGTCGAGGAGCTGTCCTTCCCGGTTGCAGCGTCCGGCGGCCTGGGCGATGGAGTCGATACCGGCCAGGGAGCGGAAGACCACCGGAAAGTCGATATCCACCCCGGCCTCGATGAGCTGGGTGCTGATCACCCGGCATACCTGCCCCTGAGCCAGGGCCGCCCGAATGGTGTCCAGGGCCTGAGTGCGGTGGGCCGGGCACATCAAGGCGCTGAGGTGAA
>JADFYA010000193.1:724-7091 GCA_015233285.1 Deltaproteobacteria bacterium
CGATGCCTAACACTTGATCGTATTCGGCCAGCCGTTGGGCCAGATCGGCGTCTGAGATTCGGCCTAGCTGATTTACCTGCACCCGCCTGAAGTCCTCATATAACGGTTCGGGCCGGGGGATGATTTCCCGGACGTTATCCAGACCGTCCTTGAAAGTGGCCGAGGTGGACAAGGCTGGCTGGGTGGCGGTGCAGAGGACTATGGTGGTCTGATAATTGGTGGTTAATTCCCGAAGGGCCTCCAGGCAGGGTCGGAGGAGGTCAGGCGGAAGCATCTGGGCCTCGTCCAAGATGACGACGCTTCGGACGATATTATGGATTTTACGGCAAGGGGACCGCCGGGCCTGGAACAGAGATTCGAAGAACTGGACATTAGTCGTGACAATCAAAGGGGCGTCCCAGTTCTCCCAGGCCAACCGGTGCCGCTGGTCTTCATCATCACCTTCATCGTCCTCCCGCCAGTCGCGGCGTTCCTGGTAATTGCTGTGGTGCTCCACAATCGCCTCATCACCCAATATTCTCCTGAATACCGCGGCATTCTGTTCGATAACACTGGTGTAGGGAATGACGTAGATGACCCGTTTCAGGCCATGCCGGAGAGCGTGTTTTAAAGCAAAGGCCAGGGAGGATATGGTCTTGCCGCCTCCTGTCGGGACCGTCAGCGAGAATAGTCCCGGGGCCTCATCCGCGGCGCGGAGACAATCCTCTAAAATGGCCGCCCGGCGTCTGTTTATATCCGAGGGGGGAGCCTGGCCGGCCAGGTGGTCCAGGGCTGTGGCCAATCGAGAACTCAGAACCTCCAACGTCGGATAACCCTGCCGCCTGGACGCCTGGTCCGGGTCGGTGAATCTTTCCGTGTCCAGGCTGTCGGCGTCGACTAAGCAGGAAAATATCATTCGAATAAAAAAGGATAACTGGAACCCGGGGTGGCGGCCCCAGGTGAAACCCGGATTGGCCGGTTCGGGTTGACCCCGGATCAAATCAGGACAGGCTGAAGAGTCCGGGATCGCCTTTTTGTTGAGCCGGCCCACCAGGCTGGAGGGGTCTCCGGCATCTTCAGTCTTCCCTTCGGGGAGTCCGGCATGGTGCCCGGCAATGACATAGGCCAGTAGCTTCCCTTTGTCCGGCCATAGTTTGAAGGCATGTTGGGCCCCGGCCGTGGAATGATCCACCCGTGGCAATTTTTTCTTTGACGAGGCATCCGGGTTGGCCGCGTCCTGAATCCTCTGTTGAAACTTTTGGGAATACTTGCCCAGGTCATGCCAGAGACCGGCCAGGTAGGCCCAATCACCGGCCCCAAAATCATCGGCCATGGCTCGCGTTAGTTCCGCCACCGCGGTTAAGTGATGTTCAAGCCGTTGCCATTCTGTGGGCGGCCGGCCGGCCAAGGTGTGGGCGTAAAAATTTTGCGACATGATATCCTCCTCAACGGCAACGTGATGCCGAATGCATTCGAATTGAAATTATTTGATTTCTCGAGTCGGGTTATCGGGATGATGGGTGATAATGAACCGGCCTTTAGAGCGCTCGTAGGAGAATTCAAAGCCGAGAAAAATCAATTCCGCTTTGTCCTTGTAAAATTGCGCCCGGCTTATACCCAGCGA
This sequence comes from Deltaproteobacteria bacterium, assembly GCA_015233285.1. Next base: position 2,328 of record JADFYA010000193.1, read on the forward strand.
TGCCGCCAGTTGATTGACTGTTTGATAGGGGGCAGTCTTAATCTCTTAAATGATTTTAAGGAGGCGGATGGACCGCTTGTTTTTATCAATATCCATAGGATGCACTATATATCACCTGTCGATACGGCGCAAGTCATTTTATATCCTCAGTTTACCCCTGTGTATGTCGAGTCCGGGATTCACACCCCAAATCTGCGAACCGCAGTTTATCGAAGAGACCGCGTCAGCCGGAATAGATCCCAATTTAGTTCCATAATTCATACATAACCGGCAGGTTGATGCCCCACCGCAACATTTTGAATGCAAAGTCCATTAAAAGATGTTATGACCTATCAAATTTCATATCCCCCCAAAAAACTGAGGAGGACTAGCGGCCATGGGTAGCGAATGGATGGCCCTACCGGCCGGGCTTCTGATTGCGACAACAGTCACACTGGCCGGGTTCGGAGGCGGCATACTCTGGATGCCCTACTTAATCTACGCGGCCGGGTTGGATCCGGCCCAGGCGGTCGTGACCTCTTTGATCATTCAGGTGGGAGGGATGGGGTCGGGGAGCCTGGCCGTGATTAGGGCCAAAAAGACCGACCTGCACCTGTCCTTCTATCTGATTACCGGTTCATTCGTGGGCGTTCCCATCGGAGTCTGGATATCCAGGTTCGTTCCGGCGAACTCGCTGGTGTTTATCTTGGGGGTGATTTGTCTGATTATGTCCTTGATCTTCGTTTATACCCAGGATGATTTCAGCAGCTCGCGAGTGAGCCGGGTGTCTTTCCGCCAAACCGCGCCTTATTTGTGGTTAGCCACACTTTTTTCCATCCTGACGGGGATTCTGTCCATGGGTGTGGGTGATTTCTTGGTCCCCATACTTCGCAACCGGCTTCGCCTGACCATGGAGTCGGCCATGTCCGCCTGTCTGGTCGTCATGGCCATAAATGCCGCCCTGGCCGCCGGCCTGCATGTGTTACTCGGTGAAAAGTTTGCCGGGACACTGGTTCTGTGGGCCATCCCCGGGGTTCTTATCGGAGGGCAAGTCGGCCCCCGGCTGGCCGGTAAGATTAGCGATCAGACCCTCAAAGAAGTATTCATTTACGGCCTGTCTTTGGCTGGAATACACATGGTCTTCAACAACCTGTAATCTCAAATCACATCAGGCCGCTGAGAGTGATTCGGCTCCCTCCCCCGGAGTCACCCGCCTAAATTTGCGAAGAGCCCTTAATGCTTTTCGTTGATCGAAATCAATCCACGTGGTATCAACCTTCGTTATTGAGCCATTCCAGGAAAGGTCATCATTGTCTCTTTTCGAGGGGACGTGGTGCAGGGTAATCGGATCTAATTTAAATAAATGGCTGATTCCGATTAAGCCCTGAAAGGGCGCTCCAGGTTAGCCCGGCGGCAACGCCCTGGGTCTGGATAGCCACTACACAAAATCACCTAATAATACCCAAATAAAGCAGCCGGCCACAGGCGCGCTCAGATGCGCTGGTTATAGACGTGTCGAGTATAGTTATGGGAAGCCTGGTTTTATTCCGGGGGGAGACCATGGCAAAAAAAATCTGCATTTTGCTGTGGCTGGTTTTAGGTACCTTAGTCTGGATCAGTTGCAGCAGCGATAAGGCGGCGACCAAAGTCGGCCTGGTGGTGGATGAGGCCGGGATTTCAGACGGGACATTTAACAGCGCGGCCTGGACAGGGGTGCAAAACGCCGTGTCCCGGCTGGGTGTATCCGGAAGCTATCTGGTGTCCGGACAACCGGATGATTACGCCAAAAATATAGAAGCATTCGTTAAGACAGGCACCGGCCTGATCATCACCGTGGGATTCAACATGGGGGAGGCTACTGCCGCCGAGGCCGGACTTCACCCCGAAAATAAGTTGGCCATCGTTGACCTGGCCGATGATCCACCCCTGAGCAATGTCCTGGGGCTGACCTTTGCCGCGGATCAGGCCGCCTTCCTGGCCGGATATTTGGCCGCGGGAATCACCAGAACGGGCAAAGTCGGGACCTTTGGGGGGATGCAGCTTCCTTCCGTGACCCTGTTCATGGATGGCTTTGCCCTGGGGGTGAAGCAATACAATATGCGCCACCAAACCAGCGTCCAGACCATCGGCTGGGACCCCTACACCCAGACCGGCCTGTTCACTGGAGACTTCGTTAATGTTGATGAAGGCCGGGCCATGGGCGGCAAATTGATCGACCTCGGGGTGGACATCATCTTGCCCGTAGCCGGAGCGGTCGGTACCGGCGCCGCAGACGCGGCCCTGGAGAGCCGCCGGGTGTATATTATCGGGACGGACCTGGACTGGACTCTGGTTTATCCGGAATATGCCGAGATTGTTTTGACCTCCGTACTCAAGGATATCGACGTAGCGGTATATAGAGCCATCGAACAAGTGACCAACGGCACCTTTACCGGCGGCACCTACCTGGGCACGCTGGACAATAACGGGGTTGACCTGGCTCCCTTCCATTATCTCGACGCCCTTGTGCCCAGCGATCTCAAGTTGGAGCTGGACGTGATCAGGGCCGGGATCATCGCCGGAACCATAAAAACCAGGCCGTGAATCGGCTTCGGCCCAGATATTGTATTGGCAAATATCCCGCGATATGGTAATAAAAAAAATTCAGCATCCCTGGTGCTGATTAAAGGCGCTGAGGTTAGTCCTTAGAGCCTTTGTTGTTATCGACTCAATTTGTGGAGAAGGCAATGGGCATTATCGTTCAAAAATATGGCGGCACATCCGTCGGAAGTATTGACCGGATCAGGAATGTGGCCCGCCGGGTAATCAAAGCCAAAAAAGAGGGCCATGACGTAGTGGTCATCCTTTCAGCCATGGCCGGGGAGACGGACAGGTTAATCAACCTGGCCAAAAGCGCAGTGGAAGACCCGGACCCCCGAGAGCTGGATGTGCTCATGTCGACCGGGGAGCAAACTTCCGTGGCCTTGTTTTCCATGGTCGTTCAGGGGATGGGGTATGAAGCCCGGTCACTCCTGGGCTACCAGGCCAAAATCATCACCGACCGGGCCTATGGCCGGGCCCGCATCCATGAAATTGATTCGTCCAGGATAAAAGAAGAATTAGCCCGGAACCGGATCGTGGCCGTGGCCGGATTTCAGGGTCTTGATGAAAGGAATAACATCACCACGCTGGGCCGCGGCGGGTCGGACACCACGGCCGTGGCTCTGGCCGCGGCATTGCAGGCTGATGTGTGCGAAATATACACCGACGTTGACGGGGTCTATACCACCGATCCCAACATCTGCCCGGATGCTCGAAAAATATCCCGGATATCCTACAAAGAAATGCTGGAGATGGCTTCTTTGGGGGCGAAGGTTTTGGAAATTAGATCGGTGGAACTGGCCGCCAAGTACGGGGTGGTCATTCATGTGAGATCCAGCTTTAATGAAAATCCAGGGACCCTGGTGCTTGAGGAGGACGAACAAATGGAAGATATTTTGGTCACCAGCGTAACCTATTCCAAAAAAGACGCCCGCGTGACCCTGACCCGGGTACCGGACAAACCCGGCGTGGCCTCGAAAATATTTACGTCTATCGCCGCGGCCGGGATCGTGGTCGATGCCATCATTCAGAATCAGAGCGCCGACGGTTTCACCGATCTGTCTTTCACCGTGCCCAAAACCGACTATAAGCAGACCATAAATATGCTGAAACCCATTGCGGTGGAATTAGGGGCCAAGGAGATCTTAGGCGATGAAGATATCGGAAAAGTCTCCGTAGTTGGGGTGGGGATGCGAAATCACGCCGGGGTGGCGGCCAAGATGTTCAAGACCCTGTCGGATGAGAACATCAACATCATGATGATCACCACCTCGGAGATCAAGATTAGTTGCGTTATTGAAGGCAAGTATACGGAACTGGCCGTCCGGGTGCTACATGACGCCTTCGGCCTGGCCGAGGGTAATTATTAAATGCGGGCATTGAACCCGGCCCAGCCTTTTACCGCAACCGAAAGACAATGATTACGGCTTTGCCATTCCGAACGAAGGTGAGGAATCTTGAGGAATCTTAAGACTTCTCACTTCGCTCGAAATGACAATAGGGCTCTGCCGGGTTCATCTTAAAGCTTCCGGGATTTACTTCGCGGCCAGGAGGCGGTCCAGCTTGGATTTGAGCGTCATTTTGGCCAGGCCGACGTAATTCATCTTCCCTCTGGCCCGGCCCAATTTGATATATGATTCGGTTATGCCGCGGGGCACCTCGGGCAGTTCGGACGCCGGTTTACGTTTTAAAGTCAAAGAACCGGTGGGACAGGTAGAGACGCAAAGACCGCAGCCGATGCACCGGTCCGGGTTAAGAACCACCTTTTCGTCCACCAACTCCAGGGCCTCCATCTGGCAGCGTTTCAAGCAGACGCCACAGCCTTTACAGGTGCCGGCCTCGGCCTGGGCGATAAAAGCAGATGACACAATGCTGGCCGGTTTGGGGTGACGTTTGAAGCTCCGGAGGACTCCGCAACAACACCCGCAACAACAGCAGATGTTCATTATGTGCTGGGCATTGGACGGTTGCAGGACTAGGCCGGTCTTGTCGGCTCGTTTAAGTATCTCCAAAACTTCCTGGGTATCTATCATCCGGCCGATGCCATTCTTAAGATAGTACTCGGCCCCCATCCCGAATACCAGACAACTCTCCTCCGGCCGATCACACCCCTCACCCATAATTGTCTTTTCCCGGCGGCAGATACACGGGGCAACCAGGGACTTTTTCATTCTCTTGACCATTTCTTCCGCCTGCTCGTAAGGC
>JADFYA010000194.1 GCA_015233285.1 Deltaproteobacteria bacterium
GTCATGATAACTGGTTGTTTTCAAAATTCGGGTTTAAAACTCAATCTTGCTTAATGGAGCTGGAAAGAATCCTTGTTTTTGGTCCTGGCGTCTCGCGGTGATTAAAGCTAATACCTCGGACATTCAGGGTCTTGGCAGACCTGACGAGATTAAAATGAGGTTTAAAAAATTTGAGACAATCTTTCGGTAAGTAGAATAGCGTGTTTACTTATCATAAAAATCAAGCAAATTCAACTCAAAATCACAAGTTAGCTAAACATAATGCTACCTCTTTGTTTTATTTGGATATATCTCAATATGAGGTGGGCCTGGGGCTACCTTTCGGCTCCCCCTCGCCATTTCGAGCAAAGCCGACGGGATGTTGTGCTTTCTTGAGCAAAGCCTCGCCTTAATCCAGTTCCATGACCAAATGACCGGCCGGAGATGGATCATACCCCCCCATTTGGGCCACGGTTGACTTAAAGGCGGGAGAGGTAATGGTCGAAAGCACCGCCTGAATCATCGGGGTGTCATAAAAAGCCGCGGGGATGACCAGGTCATAGCGTTCTTGGATGATGGGGATGAAATCCAGATCCAGGGCCCTGGCTGCCGCGGCAATACCCAAGCCCGCATCCGACCGGCCGCTCAAGACATCCACCGCCACCGACATATGGGTGTACTCTTCCCGGTCATACCCGTTGATCAAAGCCCGATCCAGGTCCATGGTCTGCAGCTTGAAATCCAGCAAAACCCGCGTCCCGGAACCGGCCTGACGGTTGGTAAAGGACACATCGGACCGGATCAAGTCTTTCAAAGAGGTTATCCCCTTGGGGTTGCCCCTGGCCACGATCAAGCCCTGATCGCGATAAACCAGCGTGACCAACTTGATTCCCACGCCGGCCAGGTGCCGCTTCAAATATGAAATGTTATATTCGCCGGTCTCGGGATCCAGCAGATGGGTCCCGGCCAGGTGGGCGATCCCTTTCTTTATGGCTATCAGCCCGCCCATACTCCCCACATTTGATGATGACAGAGACACGCCCGCGGGATGACATTTGAGCAGATTGGCCAGGATGTCTAAGGTCATGTCATGGCTGCCGATGACGACCACGGTGTTTTCAATCTCTTCGGGCCGACGGAACAGCTCCACTTTGACTTCTTTGTTCTCGATGATCCCTTCGGACAAAGCCGGAACGCGGACCATTCCGTCGGCGTGGGTCAGCGTGGTAATCGACCCGGCGCCCCGGCCCACCGGAGTGGCCACCACCCTGTCTCCGATCCGGCCTAGTTTAACTCGAAGGAATTCCTCCACCCCAAGCTTAGACGGGACCTTGCGGGACATGATCGCGCTGACCTGAGGCCGCTTGGGGCTTGCTTGCCCTTGCATGGCCCAGAGCATGGGGCCGATGAACTGCTCAAAAGAGATTACGGCCGAGACGGGATAACCGGGATTACCCACCACCGGTTTCCCCTGAGCCCGGCCCAAAATGGTGGGCTTGCCGGGCATGATGGTCACGCCATGAACCATCACTTCGCCCAGCTCGCTAATAATGGCCGCGGTGTAGTCCTCGGATCCGGCTGAGGAACCGGCGTTGATAATGATCAGATGGGCATCGGATTCGAGGGCCTGGACGACCGCGGCTTTGATGGCCGCGTAATCATCCGGGACAATCGGATAGACCTCCGGGACGCCGTGGTTTTCGGTCACCAAGGCGGCGATGATGGCGGAATTGTACTCGATCACCTTACCTCGGGGCAACGGCAGGCTGTCCGAGGACAAATGGATCAGCTCGGAACCGGTGGGGATGACGGCCACCTTGGGACGCACCTTGACCTCCACGGTGTAATTTCCGCTGCCCAGCAACGCCCCGATCTCATAGGGACCCAGGTAATGGTTTTGGGGAAACAGCAGTTCCTTAGCCACAATATCTTCACCCACCTTGCGCACGTTTTGCCAGGGATAGGCGCCTTGCCGGATGGATACCCGGTCCGGAGAGATTTCGGTGACCTGTTCAATCATAATGACGGCATTGGTCCCTTCAGGCAAGACATGGCCCGTATTGATATATCCAGCCATTTGGCCGATGACCAGGGTGGCGGGGGCATCATCCCTGGCTCCGAAGGTATCCGCGGCGTTAACCGCAATGCCGTCCATGGCCGCCACGTGGAACCCCGGCGAAGAGACCCTGGCTATGACCGGCCCGGCCGTCACCCGGCCCAGGGCTCCCGAGGCCGGGATGGTTTCTGCGCCCAAACTGCCGGTCAAGTCAAAGGCTTTGAAAAAGATGTCCTGGGCTTCTTCCAAAGATTTCATCTTAAGATAGATATTCCGTTTCATATATGTTTGTTACCCTCTATAGAGAAACAACGGGCAGACATCCGGCCTGGTTGAAGGCCCGGACAAATGATTACCGACAGGGTTTGAGCGTCGGCAGGTTAGCACAATTCTGACATAACGAAAAGTCAAATTCCACACCCGGCTAAAATAACGATGGCGTTGCGGGTTACATGTTTCGTGTTGCGGGTTGCAAAGCATAAAAAAGCCTGTTAAGACAACTGGTGCCTTTGCCTGTCCGAATAAACATGTTATGAAAAAGCAACCGTAGGGTTACCATGCCGTTAAATTGAAGAAGCGCCGGTGGCCGTTTGAAAAATAACCGGAGGATCACACCCAACACGAGATGCAAAACCCGCAACACGTAACACGCAATACGCAACTGCCTTTAAGGAGATGCTCCCTTGAACAAAATGGTCTTGGCCGTCTTTATCATCGTTTACCTGGGCATGATATTGGGCCGGATTCCGGGCCTGGCCCTGGACCGGACCGGAGTAGCCTTGCTGGGCGCCATTACCTTGCTGACCTGCGACCAACTGACCACGGCTGAGGCGTTGCGGGCCATAGACACTCCGACCATAGCCCTGCTGTTCGGACTGATGGTCGTTTCAGCCCAGTTCCGGTTGGGTGGGTTTTATTCTTATCTGGTCCGGAGGTTGGCGGTGCTGGAAACATCGCCGGAGGTGCTGCTGGCTCTGCTCATTGGGGTGGCTGGGGTTTTATCGGCGTTGTTGGCCAATGATATCGTCTGTCTGTCAGTGACGCCGGTGCTGGTGTCGAGTTGTGCCCGGCGAGGTCTGGACCCGAAGCCGTTCTTGCTGGCTTTGGCTTGTGCCGCGAACGTCGGTTCCGCAGCCACCCTCATCGGCAACCCGCAGAATATGCTCATTGGGCAGGTGCTGCGGCTTTCTTTTCGAGGATATTTGTGGGAGGCGGGGTTGCCGGCAGGATTGGGGCTGGTGATCATCTGGATAGTTATCTGTGGCCTGACCGGAGGCCGGTGGAAAAAAGACTCGGATCTGGTGGAAACGGTCGAGACCCCGCTGAATTCCTGGCAGACGACCAAAGGATCAATCATTCTCCTGGCTTTGATCGGCGCATTTCTGGCCGCGCCCTGGCCCAGAGATATATTGGCCCTGACCGCGGCCGGGGCCTTGCTGTGTTCCAGGCGAATGGAAACACGGGAGATGCTCGGCCTGATCGACTGGCAGTTGCTGGTCCTCTTCCTGGCCTTGTTTGTGGTCAATTATGCCATGAAATCATCAGGCAACCTGGAGTTGGTGCAGCGCGGTTTAGACGCCGGCGGCATCCGGTTGGAAAATCCGGCCTGGTTGTTCGGGATATGTGTGGTCCTGTCCAATCTGGTGTCTAACGTGCCGGCGGTGATGCTGCTGCTTCCTTCAGCCATACATCCCATCGCCGGGCCGGTGCTGGCCCTTTCCTCCACCCTGGCCGGCAACCTGTTTATTGTGGGATCCCTGGCCAATATCATCGTGGTGGACCAGGCGGCCATGTTAGGGGTGAAGATATCCTGGAGGGAACACGCCAGGGTGGGGGTTCCGGTGACTATTTTGACCCTGGCCCTGGCTGCGGGTTGGCTCTGGATAATCGACGGCTGATCAACCAGGTTTCAAATGGCGGATTTTGGGGGCCGGGTACAGATGACACGGCTCAAAACCCGGAATCCACGGAGGATCAATCAGGCTTGCGATACACAGCGGAGGCCACGGGCACAAATCGACTGTTGATTCCGTGCAAGTTCTCCGAATGCCCGACAAACAGGTATCCCCCGGGAGCAAGTTGGCCGTAAAACTTCTCAAAGAGACTGATCTGGGTCGGCCGGTCAAAATAAATCACGACATTTCGGCAGAAGATGAGATCCATCGGAGTTCTGATCCCAAAGTTCCGGCAGTCCACCAGGTTGTGCCGCTGAAACCTGACCGGCCGTCGAACGTCCGGGGCAACACGACAATATCCGCTATTCACCCCTTTGCCCCGCATCAGATATTTTCGCTTTAATAAGAGCGGGACCGGATCGGCCTCTCTCTCCGGGTAAATTCCCTTTTGGGCGATGGCCAAGACACGGGTCGAGATATCGGTGGCCAAGATGGAAAAAGTCCCCACCTTGTACTGTTCAAAGTATTTAGACAAGACCATGGCCAGAGTATAGGGCTCCTGACCGGTGGAACATCCGGCGCTCCAAACTTCCAGCCTCTTCTTGGGACCTACGTTCCCGGCCTGGACCAGGGTGGGCAGGGCTTCGTTAGACAGAAAATCGAAATGGACGGACTCTCTGAAAAACTCCGTCTTATTGGTCGTGACGACGTCGAGCATCTGGACCAATTCTTCCCAATTGCCCTGGGCATGGCACAGGTAATCAAAATATTCCGTGAAAGACTCCATGCCCAGGGCGCGCAACCGTTTGAGGAGCCTCATGGTCAACATGGTTTTCTTGACCGGTTGCAGATTGATGCCGCACTTGTCGTAGATAAGGTCACGGAGGCGCTTGAATTCGCGGTCGGACATGTTCCCATTGTCAAGGGCACACATCCCGGAGGTATGGGGCCGTAGCCGAGTGTCCATGGCGCTCACCTTTCAAACGAGAGAAAGACAGTCACATCAAAAGTCTTTGAAACCGCCATCGTCAATTTTTATGACGTTAGCGGCTTGTGAAATTGTTACCTCCTTTGGCCGGTTGCAAGACATTATTGCCGGCCGGAGGAAGAACGAGCGAATGGTGGTTATCTAGCCCCTGAATATCCATGGGGCGCCCGATCATTTTGCCCAAGACCGCGGCCAATTCATTCAAATCGCCATCGGCATAGCTCATAAACCGGGGTCGCAGGGAATGCCCTTTAGACACAGTGTCTTCCTCCCGGTCAGGCAGGATCAGGACGATCCGGATGCCCAGAAAAAAATGCCAGTTGGTTAGAATATGAGCCAGCTCTTCCCGGCTGGCCGCGACGATCACGGCGATGAAGTTGCCCATCATCGGCTGGCGGAGCCGGAGGCCAAGGTCATCAACTGTTTGGAAATATTCTTCTTCCTTGCCGCCCGTCAGGGTGGTGATGAGATCTCTGACCTTGTGCCCGAACATATTTTGGGGGTTGGCGTAGAAAAGAACTTTCATTGTGAACTCTCTCGGCTACAAGTCAAGGGTTGGTATTCGCTGCTTCAGATATTTCAAGAAACATGCCAGGATAGGAGGAGGAGGCTGTAATTATTATATGGCGCTAATTAAGATAGTTGACACGAAAGCGCAACAGACGGGGGCAAGAGGTAGGATAGTACGGGAAAGCAATGTTCAAGTTTATGAACAAAGGTGTTCACAAAGGTGAACTCTCTTCATTCTTCACCTTGATGGTCCGGGTCATATTTCTTCAGCAATTGGAATAAACGCGTCCGGGACAGACCGGAAATGCGGCAGGCCTCCTTGCGGTTGCCTCCGGTTACGGCGGCCAGTCGCTCAATATACCGGTGTTCTTGTATCGCTTTGAAATCTTCATAATTAGGCAAGTCCTCGGGAATCTGAGGCAGAGGTACGGGGGGGATGACCGCCTCGAATGGCGGCGATCCATGTGGAGTAAAGGAGGCCTGAGCAAGTTTAATCCGCAAATTGGTCGGCAGGTGTGCGGGAAAGAGGGTCGGCTCATAACGAGCTACAGCCAGGACATGTTCCACCGTGTTGATTAGTTCCCGGACATTTCCCGGCCAGTCATACCGGGTCAAGGTCTCGATAAACTCCGGGGACAGACCTTTTATTTCCATCTGGTAGAGTTCACAGAACCGGTTGATATAATGAATGGCCAAATCTTTAGTATCTTCAGCTCGTTCCCGCAACAGTGGGATATCAATGACAAATGACCGCAACCGAAAAAGCAAGTCCGAGCGAAACAAACCCCGCTCAACCATCTCCTCAAGGCTCCGATTTGTCGCAGATATTAGCCTGAAATCACTGGTTACTTCACGCTCAGCCCCGACCGGCCGAAACCGCCGTTCCTGGATCACCCGCAAGAAAGCCTTCTGGATAGCCAATGGCAGCTCACCCACCTCATCCAAAAACAGGGTGCCGCCGTGGGCCTGTTCCACCAGACCCTTCTTTGTCCTGTCCGCCCCCGTATAGGCCCCTTTTTCATGCCCAAAAAGAATACTCTCGACCACAGATTCAGGCAAGGCCGCGCAATCCACCACCACGAATCTCCCCATAGCCCGGACGCTGTTTTCATGAATGGCCTTGGCAAAAAGCTCTTTGCCCGTGCCCGTGGCTCCAGTGATGAGGATGTTGGCGCCACTTCCAGCGGCCTGGGCCAGGCGTTCTAGAGCGGCCAGCATCCTGGGGCTCTTTCCAATTATTTCATCTCGTCTTAGGACTATCGGGCATTTTCGGGCCTTTTTCTCCTCTCGATATTGGAGAGCCCGAATCAGCGGAAGGGTCAAGCCGTCGATGGACACGGGCTTGCCGATATAGTCCCAGGCGCCGTTTTCAATGGCCAGCTTAGCTCCATCTCTGTCGCCATAGGCTGTGATAATAATCACTTCCGGGGCGGAAGCGGCTTTTTGTATCTGGGGTAGAGCCTCCAATCCATTGCCGTCTGGCATCCGGACATCCAGAAACACGACATCGTAACTCTCGGCATGGACCAGACTCAACCCCTCAGCCAGGGTAAAGGCCCGTCCCACCTGGTGTCCCATCCGGCCGATCAACCTGGCCAATGATTCATTCATCAGCACGTCATCATCTATTATCAGGACCTTTGCCACGGTCTTTCTCCATTA
>JADFYA010000195.1 GCA_015233285.1 Deltaproteobacteria bacterium
TTTAAAGAATCTATCATGAAGAGTGGTGGAGACAGTCAATGAAGGCCTCGCCGGATGATATGTCTAAAAGCCTACCTTAGAGTTTACATGTTCTCATAATTTATTCAAAAAGTAAAGCCCGACCATCAGTTCAACATGGTGAATAATTTGTAACCATAGCTTTTTCCCCTTGCCGGACTCATTTGGGCCGACAATCACGAAAAGGATCCAGAGGGTTGCCCCGTAGCCCGCCAAATTGTGCTGTACAGATAGATCATCATAGATTATATTTTTCGAGTCGATGGTTGGTTAGCTAGATCGGCAGGTTCCACTTCGAGCAATCTCCGGACCTTCTCTCTTACCCCCGGAATTATGCTTTTCAAGAATCTTGAGACTCTCCGCTAATGAAAAAACCTAAAACAAACAAAGTCAAAGGTTATATCTTGTTAGCTCTGGCTTTGGGGGTCACCGTCTACCTGTTCGGGCTACCCCTGACCCAGATGGCCCGAGGACAGCGGGCCCGATTTTTGGCGACTTTGCCCGGCAATCTGGAGATGTTTAAGATTTCCGGGAATAACTGGGCTTTTCGGGAACGGCGGGACGAGGGAGGGGCGATCAGGTCTTTGACGTGTGTGCAAGGAACGGACAATTCTTTCTGGGCCCGCCTCCTGGCCAGAATCCTGCTTCCGGCTCCGGTTCTGGTTTTTATGGTGCTGGCTTCTTTTGGGGCCATCACGGGAAAAAGGATCTTTATCCGGGTGAGTTTGATCATCCTTTTCGGCGGCCTGGCGCTGACGGGGTATTATTGCTATGCCTTGCGATGATGGCGACAATAGCCGGTCACCACGATCTTGACTGGAAACATCATGGGATAGCGAGAAAAAGGCTTGACAAACGTCCTGGAATGGATTAACTTAATATCCAGCTCTTGCCTTAGCTTGGATAATTCCTGCCAATTCCTGTAAAATCCATTTAGCCTTATCCTAACTGGCGTTTATCAGGGATCGTTTGGTCCACGCCTTTATTCCCCAAAAAGCCAACGACGCGGTTCTTCAAGCAGACCAAGAACCGGATGTGCCGTGAGGTGGCTGCCCAAGTTAAGGCCTAACCCAAGAATGGGCAGAATCGATTTTTCTCCTAACGATCGGAAACATGAATTCTCCGTGGACCTGGTGTTTGTAAGTTGTTCTTCACCCGCCCCTAATTCAACTGCTTAGACTATAACCCGGAAGATATTCAACATCCCTCGACCAAACCATTCCCGAACAGGGCGTAGGTGGCTTCTGCCGACACCCCGGATAACCTCCAAATCAAGATTGACCAACATTCCTGTATGAAGCTTTTTCCTCTAAAAAATAAACTCTTTCTCGCCACGTTACTGCACCAACCGCTATCGCAGAACTTTACCCCCAAAAAGGTGACCGATGAATTTAAGTGAACTAAAAGAAAAAAAAATAAATGATTTAAACGCCATTGCCCGCCAATTCAATATCGAAGGGGCGACCAACCTCCGCAAGCAGGAACTCATTTTCGCCTTACTCCAGGCCCAAGCTGAAAAAAACGGGGTGATCTATGGAGAAGGGGTCTTGGAAACCCTGCCCGACGGATTTGGTTTCCTCCGGGCTCCAGATTATAACTACCTCCCCGGGCCGGACGACATCTACGTCTCGCCATCCCAAATCAGACGATTCAATCTCCGCACCGGCGACACCGTATCCGGACAAATCCGACCACCCAAAGAAAACGAACGCTATTTCGCCCTGCTCAAAGTTGAAGCCATAAACTCTGATAGCCCGGAAATCGCTCGCGAAAAAATCCTTTTTGACAATCTGAACCCCTCTATCCCAACTCCCGCATCCATCTTGAAACCGCGGCCGACCAGTACACTACGCGGATTATGGATCTGATGACTCCCATCGGCAAGGGACAACGAGGGCTGATCGTGGCGCCACCCCGGACCGGCAAGACCATGATCCTCCAGAATATCGCCAACAGCATCACCACCAACCACGAAGAAGTCACTCTTATCGTTCTGCTGATTGATGAGCGGCCGGAAGAAGTGACGGATATGTCCCGGTCGGTTAACGCCGAAGTGATCAGCTCCACCTTTGACGAACCGCCTTCACGGCACGTCCAGGTGGCCGACATGGTCATTGAAAAGGCCAAGCGCCTGGTCGAGCACAAAAAAGACGTAGTTATCCTGCTCGACAGCATCACCCGTCTGGCCCGCGCCCATAATACCGTGGTGCCCCCTTCCGGGAAAATCCTGTCCGGCGGCGTGGATTCCAACGCCCTCCAAAGACCGAAACGTTTTTTCGGCGCGGCCAGAAATATCGAGGAAGGTGGCAGCCTGACCATCATCGCCACGGCCCTGGTCGAGACGGGCAGCCGGATGGACGAGGTTATTTTTGAAGAATTCAAGGGCACCGGTAATATGGAGATCCATCTAGACCGGCGGTTGTCCGACAAGCGCGTCTTCCCGGCCTTAGAGATTAACCGCTCCGGGACCCGCAAGGAAGAATTACTCCTGTCCCCGGATGAACTGAATCGGGTCTGGATTCTGCGTAAAATATTGGCTCAATTGAATTCACTCGATAGCATGGAATTTCTGCTGGAAAAAATTCAAGGGACCAAAAATAACGCGGAGTTCCTTGATTCCATGCACAGATAAACCACCTTTCCCGGCCCCCCGGCCTAGAGTGGCGCTTCGTTGACCTTGGACTAGCCTGCCTGACTCCATCCGAGTATGTCCGGACGCAGCCCGCAGCAACAGCCTGAGGAAGACGCTTTTCACTCTCCGGGGTGAATAGATTGGTTTATTGGGGCTTAAAATACCAGGATTATCTTCACCATGTTGATCATTGGCCTGACGGGCGGGATTGCCACCGGCAAAAGTACCGTGGCGGCAACATTTAAGAAACTAGGCGCTTATCTTATCGACATGGATGAGATCAGCCGGGAAGTAGTGGCGGTGGGGAAGCCGGCCCGGCAAGATCTGGTTGATTATTTCGGGACCGGTGTGCTCAACTCCGACGGCACCCTAAACCGGGCGGCCCTGGGCCGGATTGTCTTCAATAACCAGGAAAAGCGGCTGGTCCTGGAGAGCATCATCCATCCTCGGGTGGTGGCGGAAGAAGCCGCACGGCTGGCCTGCATCAAGCAAAATGACCCGGCCGCCCTGGTCATTGTCGATGTCCCGCTACTGATAGAGCTGGGCATCCACCAGCGGATGGACAAGACTGTAGTTGTTTACGCCCCCCGGGAAATCCAATTGAAGCGCATTTTGAACCGGGACGGGCTGAGCCGGGAGGAAGCCGAGCAGCGCCTGGCTGCCCAAATGGATATTGAAAAAAAGCTCTCCTATGCCGATTATGTAATTGATAACTCGGAGACTCAAGAGCAAACCGAAGCTCAAACGAAACGACTTTTCCTGGAATTGAAATCCCTGGCCGATAAGTAACCAGAATAACCCGCAACCGGTTTACCAGTGTGAATCACCATGGCAGTGCCGAACAAACCCAAAACAGCCGTAGCCTTGCGTTATGACACAGCCAAAGACCGCTCCCCGACCGTAGCCGCGAAGGGGCGGGGCACCGTGGCTGAAAAAATTATCGAGCTGGCCAAGAAACACAAAATTCCCATTAAGGATGACCCCGACCTGGTGGAAGTCTTGTCCCGGCTCGACATCGACCGGGAGATCCCCCCCGAACTTTATCATGTCATTGCTGAGGTATTCGCCTTTGTTTACTCCATTAATCAAAAATGGGCCAACCGCAACTGACTGATTTGGACCGAGAGACTCAGTCCGGGCCTTCGGCATCGGTACGACAAGGCCGGGCCGGCGTTAAGCCTTTAATCCGACCGAACCGGGATTGATCATGATCAAAACCGCCCACAAGGGCTTGACCTACTACACCTTCCCCAAGCTGAACGCCTTTGACGCCGTTAAACATGGTGCTTTCACCCGCTCCGGCGGAGTCAGTCCCCCACCCTATGGTTCCCTGAATCTGTCCATATCCACGGGCGACCACCCGGAGAACGTGGCCGTTAATCTGACGTTGATCAGAGAGATGATGACAGCCCGACTGATTGTCTCCGGTCATCAAGAGCACGGCTCCAGAGTGGCCGTAATCCGACAGGCCGACAATCCTGACCAGCAATTAGGACATCTGGATACCGGTACCTGCGACGCCTTGGTGACGAACTCCCCTGGCCTGGCCTTGCTGGTCAAGCAGGCCGATTGTCAGGCCGTACTGCTCTATGATCCGGTGAACCGGGTGGTGGCCAATGTCCATAGCGGTTGGCGCGGCTCGGTGGCTGGGGTAGTCCCTAAAACCGTGGCCGTGATGGTCACCGAGTTTGGCTCCTCGACTCAAGATTTAGTGGCCGGGATCGCCCCGTCCTTGGGTCCGTGTTGTGCCGAATTCAAGAACTACCACAAAGAACTTCCTGAATTTTTTTTATCATTTATGGATCGGCCCAACTATTTCGACTTCTGGGCCATCACCCGCCGGCAACTCATCCAGGCCGGCCTGTCCGATATAAACATTGAGACCTCCGGCCTATGCACCCGATGCCGGACCGATCTCTTTTTTTCCTACCGGGGCGAGGGGGTGACCGGCCGTTTCGGCAGTGCGATCATGCTCCGGGACGATCATTTCAGCCGTCCCTAAGACTTATGTAGCCGGATGAATGTCAACTCGCCCCCCGCCGATACCATACTTGACACGGCTATAATGGTGTCCTTCTTAGCCATGATTTAATCCACAGATTACTCAGATTTACGCAGACCAAAAAAGGACAAATGATCGTACTCATCTGTGGGTCTTATATATCTGCGTCCATCTGCGAAATCTGTGGATTTATTTCTCCCTTCCAATTAATAAAACTCGTCGAATTCAGGTTCTAAATGGAAAATTCGGTGGCCATAACGAACGCAGTGACACCCTTCAGACTATTTACCGGTAACAGACTGGAATTACTCTTCCAAGAATTGACCAAGATCTTGGCCGCGCCTCTATCCTCACCCTTTGAGCCGGAAGTTATCCTGGTCCAGAGCAAAGGGATGGAGCGCTGGCTGTCCATGCAGTTGGCCTCTCATTCGGGCATCTGCGCCAACTACCATTTTCCTTTCCCCAATGCCTTCTTGAACAAAATATTTCAGAAGATTGTCCCCGATTTTCCCGATCCCACAGCCTTTGAGCCCAAGTTTTGCGCCTGGCGGATCATGAATATTCTCACCGAGTATTTGGATCGGCCGGGCTTTGAAAGCCTCCGGGCCTATCTGGGCGACTCTGGTCAAAGCCTGAAGCGATTACAATTGGCGACCGGAGTTGCTGCGATATTTGAACAGTATACAATATATCGGCCGGACATGATCTCAAACTGGGAATCGGGCCGGGAAACCCATTGGCAAGCTGTGCTGTGGCGGGGGTTGAGCAGCGGTCACGAACGTCAACACCGGGCCGCTTTGGGGCTGGAATTATTGCAAAAGATCAAGGATGCCCGTCCGGGCGATTTTCACCTTCCCCAACGAGTCTCGCTGTTTGGCATATCTTATCTTCCTCCGGCCCATATCCGCCTTTTGGAAGGATTATCTCATCTTATAGAAATAAATATGTTTCTCCTGAAACCGTGTGTGGAATACCCAAGAAAGTCATCATCGGACCAAGAGAGAAGCGAACATGAATCCGACTCGGACTCACTCTGGCTTTCCAGCCACCATACCCGTTCCGGAAGAGGTGATAGCCTGCCGGCTTCGACGGCGACCATGGGGCAGGAGTTCTTCGAGTTAATGTCATCTATAGACATTGAGACCATCAGTCTTTTTGAAGATCCCGGCCAAATGAGCCTTCTGTCCTGCATCCAGTCCGATATCCTCAATGCCGGCCACCATGCCGCCTCATTCAGCGACCGGACAATGTTGTCTGCCGCGGATCAATCCGTTCGGATCCTATCCTGCCACAGCCCCATGCGGGAAATAGAAATACTGTATGATCAGTTGGTTGATATGTTTGAGCACGATCCCGGCTTACAGCCGATAGACATCCTGGTCATGGCCCCCGATATCGAATCCTATGCCCCGTTTATCCAGGCGGTTTTTGAGTCGCCGGGCGATGAGCAAAAAAGGATTCCTTTTACGGTGGCTGACCGGAGTATCAGCCGGGAAAGTCGGATCATCGACAAATTTCTGGCTATTTTGGATCTTCCAGGCGAGCGTCTCACCGCCCCTCAGATCATGGACATCTTGGAAGTGCCGTCGATCCGGGACAAGTTCGGCTTTACGGACGGCGAGTTAGAACTACTGGTAAAATGGGTCGGAGACGTCCGGATCAAATGGGGCCTGGATAAAGACTTCAAAGGCCGGTGGGGCCTGGAATCATTCCCCGAAAACACCTGGAGAGCGGGCCTGGACAGACTTCTGCTAGGCTATGCTTTGCCGGGGAAAAACAGGATGCTATTCGAGGGGATTCTCCCCTATGATGATATTGAAGGGTCGGATGCGGCAATTTTAGGGGGGTTCACCAGGTTCCTGGACGAGCTTTTCAAACTCATCATGTCCCTGGGTCTAGGCAGAACCCTCCAGGACTGGTCTCAGACGCTGGCCGGAATCCTGTCGGACTTTTTTGTGCTTGATGAAGATGCCCAATGGGAAATCCACGCCTTGACCCAGGCCATAGCCGAACTAGGCCGGATCCAAGAAATATCCGGATTCAATCAACCGGTGGACCTGGGCCTGATCAAGTGGAACTTAAGCAACTACATGAAAAACAAAGGATTCGGGTTCGGGTTTATCACCGGCGGCGTCACCTTTTGTTCCATGTTGCCCATGCGCAGCATTCCCTTTAAGGTCATCTGCCTCATCGGCATGAACGGCGATGCCTTTCCCGGACAATCCAGTCCCCTGGAGTTTGACCTTATCGCCAAGAACCCCAAACCGGGTGACCGGTCCAAGCGCACCGGAGACCGCTATTTGTTTCTCGAAACCATAATTTCAGCCCGGACAAAGCTGTATATCAGTTACACCGGGCAAAGCTGCCAGGACAACAGCGTAATCCCGCCGGCTATGGTGGTCAGCGAGTTGATCGACT
>JADFYA010000196.1 GCA_015233285.1 Deltaproteobacteria bacterium
GCGATGGTTCTTTCGCGCTTCGCACTTTGCTGTCTTTCGGCATCCTCCGGCCTGGTTGGGAATTCGCAACCAGGCGTAATCGTCCCGACCAGGTCGAACATATTGACCATCTGCTGAAAGGTGGAGATTCGCTTGTAAATAGACTCCAAACTCAGGGTCATATCCCTGATGTAAGACGTCACCGGGCCTTCTTTTTTTTTCTCCTCGATCAGGCGGATCTCTTTCCGCCATGCTTGCAAAATTTCGTTCGCGGCAAGACAATTCCAGCGGAGTTCTTTCATCTCATCTGCGGCGTCTTTATCGGAACGGCCATAGCATCGGTCGATATCCTTAAAGACCAGATCCATTTTTTTAAGTCGATTGGACAGGTATTCCCTGAGCCAGCCATCTTTTTTCAAAAATTTCTGGATGTCCCGCAATTCGTATTGTTGTGCTTGCTCGTCGGGGTGGTTGAGAAAAAAAGTAAGAGCTAATTCAGAAATGACATAATAGAAGTTGCTCATATCTATCACGGGAGCGTGGGATTGTTTCAACTTGTTCGGAGATTCCATTCCCATATGACTCTGAACGACGTTGGACATGATCCGCTTAAGAATCTGCACCTCCATGGCGACTCTGATATCAGTTTCCAACTTTTTTAATGCCCTGATGAACTCAAAGAATCTTTGTAGTTCCTTATCGATTCCACCTAACATCTTTTGCAGCCGGGTGTACCTTTCGTCGGGTTGGCCGCCGGGTGAGATATCCTCCCCGGCCTCTTTCAGGATAGCGTCTCTCATCCCGTAAAAACCGGCAAACGCCCGCGTCAGGTCTTCGCCTGACTTCTTTTCATATTCCAGCCTGGCGGCCTGCATTTTAGTAATAAATGAAGTGAGAGTCTTATCGAGTTCTTGCGTAGACGCCCCAACCACTTTGTTTTTCAGGTAAGCGCTGTACTTCTCTCTTAATTGAGTGGTCGTGGCGACAAATCGCTCTTCAAATTCATTAGATTCCAAAAATTGTTGGACTTCATCGAGCAAAAAGCACACATCCGAGTTAATATGAACTGATTTTTGAACGATTTTGTCGACCATCTCACTGGAAATAAAAGACAGGTTGGGTTCCTTATCTTTAAATAATTCTTCCATTCTTTTTAGCAAGTTGTTCCGGGTTTCCGGTTCTAAAACATTTTTCTGGATCAGGGTGGTTACCTTTTGTTTGATCAGTTCTTCGTAACTATCAAGCTCTTTTCTTTTCCAAAAGACTTTTTTAGGCATGGATTTAGCCTGCGCCGCTAAATCGGCCAGGTCATCGGTGGTCCGGTCAAATTCGGCCATAAATTCGTCTTGAGCTCTTTCCAAGAATCCCAATGCCTTAGTCAAATTTCGTTTGAGAAGGGCAAAATCCCGGCCAGCGTATAGATGCGAAAAATCAGTGAATAGTTGTTCCAGTTCGTGGTTGGATTCCAGCAACACCTCAGGATCACATTGATCGACGTTGGCGATAAGGAGTAAGGCCATCAAACCGAACCTCGACTCGACAGTTGCAAAAAAATCCTCGGCCCTGGTTTGGCTGTTACAACCCAGTTTGAGATTCAAGTTGCCGCCAAGAGGTAACAGAAGCCTGGGATTGGTCAGAAACAACTCGAAAATCTTGACCAGGACTGAGAATCTATAACGGAAAGGTGGAGTTGTCCCGTAGCGCAAGCCTTTACAGATCTCCTGCTGTAGATACGTGGTGGCCGGCCCCAAAGGCTTTTCTTGAGGATCGAATTGTTGCTCACCAGGCATGGTCGCATATTCCTTATAAATAGTTCGATTGAAAATGGAGGCCGGAGAGGGATGATCCGGCAATATCACCCAAGACTCCCCGACACCGCCAAAGCTCATTGTGTCATGACCAACATACACAAAATCGTGGAGTTCATTGACCGGATCGACTAGACCCGGGGGTAGATAAGGCTTATATCATATTTCGATGAAGGCGGGTATCTTTTTTCAAAATGACCGGGCAACGAAGTTTGAAGAAAAAGGGAAAAATAAAAAGGGGCCAGAAATTCGGCCCCTCTAATGGTGCGTAACAGACCGGATTATACCGGTAAGTTAATGATTAATACATGTCGCCGCCGGGAGGCATTCCAGCCATTCCAGCGCCTTTGTCGTCCTTAGGCTTTTCAGCGATCATCGCTTGAGTGGTCAACAATAAGCCGGCCACGGAAGCCGCGTTCTGGATGGCAAACCGGGTGACCTTGGTCGGGTCGATAACGCCGGCGGCGATCAAGTTTTCATACTTGCCGGATTCAGCGTTATATCCAAAATCATCCTTGCCGTCTTTGACCTTAGCCACGACCACGGAACCTTCGACGCCGGCATTGTTGGCAATCTGCCGGACCGGTTCTTCCAGGGCCCGCTTAATTATATTCACACCAAGCTGGAGATCGCCATCGAGTTTGAGGCTCTCCAGTTTGGGGAGGCAGCGAATCAGAGCCACACCGCCGCCGGCCACGATTCCTTCTTCCACTGCGGCCCGAGTGGCGTTAAGGGCGTCTTCGACTCTGGCTTTCTTCTCTTTCATTTCGACTTCGGTGGCTGCGCCGACGTTGATCACGGCCACGCCGCCGATGAGTTTAGCTAACCGTTCCTGTAACTTCTCCCGGTCATAATCGGAAGTGGTCTCTTCAATCTGGGCTCTGATTTGACGGACGCGGCCTTCGATGGCGTCTTTGGAGCCGGAACCGTCCACGATGGTGGTGTTATCCTTATCGATCCGGATGCGCTTGGCCTGGCCCAGGTCTTTAAGCGTGATGCTCTCCAACTTGATGCCCAGGTCTTCGGAGACAACCTGGCCACCGGTCAGGATGGCAATGTCTTCGAGCATGGCCTTGCGGCGGTCGCCAAAGCCGGGAGCCTTGACTGCGGCGCACTTGAGGGTACCCCTGAGCTTATTGACGACCAGGGTGGCCAGGGCTTCGCCTTCCAAATCTTCAGATAGAATCATCAGCGGCCGGCCGCTCTTAGCTACCTGCTCTAAGACGGGCAGCAAGTCTTTCATGTTGGAGATTTTCTTTTCGTTGAGCAGGATGAAGGCATCTTCTAAAACCGTTTCCATCTTTTCCGGGTCGGTCACGAAATAGGGTGAAAGATAGCCGCGGTCGAATTGCATACCTTCAACCACCTCTAAGGTGGTGTCCATGCCTTTGGCCTCTTCTACGGTGATAACGCCTTCCTTGCCCACCTTATCCATGGCCTCGGCAATGATGTCGCCGATCATCTTGTCATTGTTGGCGCTAATGGTCCCGACCTGGGCGATTTCTTTTTGGTCTTTGGTCGGTTTGGAAAGAGACTTCAGTTCAGCGACCACAGTTTCAACGGCGACGTCAATTCCCCTCTTGATGGACATGGGGTTATTCCCGGCCGCGACCAGTTTGGAACCTTCCCGGTAGATGGCCTGAGCCAAAATGGTGGCCGTGGTGGTGCCGTCGCCGGCTACATCGGAGGTCTTGGATGCGACCTCTTTAACCATCTGGGCGCCCATATTTTCGAATCGGTCATCGAGTTCAATTTCTTTGGCTACGGTCACACCGTCTTTGGTGATGGTCGGGGCGCCCCAAGATTTTTCTAAAATGAGGTCTAATGAAATCTTGGGTTGGTTCATCGCATTTCCCCTCTGTCCTTTTCACGCCCAATGCATTATCTTTCTTTTCTTTTCTCCAATTCTTTAACCCTTTTCTTCAATATGTAGATTTCTTTATAAAGTTCATCCATGTCCTGGTTGGTCGGGATGGGCAGGCTTTTAAGAGCATCCTGAATTACCTGATCTCTGGACCCCAGATAATCTTCAAAGGCGGTCAGCGCCTCCCCCAGAGCTTGAGTGTAATCGGGTGACTTCATCAGGGTCATGTAATGACCTTCCAGTATCTTAACCCAAAGTTGGTAAAAATCTCCGGCTTTCTTAGGCAAAGAGCCTTTATCGGTCATTTCTTTGACTTTGTCCTGCATCACCTGAAAGGATTTTTCCATCGGCAGATACAGTAGATACAAAAATTTTGCCGCAACTCCCTGCAAAATATTAAATTTATCCGCTAGTTCGTTTACCCGTTCCTGGTAGCCCCGGGTCAGGCCAAGTTGCGGCATATTCAAATACTGCTGGAGATCTTTTTGATAAATCTCCATCCAGGCGTCGAAGGTTTTGTGATTAAGATTTTCGAACTGGTAGGCTTCCGTTTTCTGTCCAATTTGGCCGGCCTTCTCTATCCATTGTTCGAGCAGATGGCTGTACCCATTCCAGCCGGTCTGAGCCATTTTGAGCAGGATGGCTGGGGCGGTGTTCAGGCTTTTGATTGCCGAATCTATCGTTTCCGGTTCACCCATGGCGGAGAAGAACGTCTGCCACAGCCCTAGGGCGGATTGCCAGGTGTCCTGGAGGCGGCCATTTTCCTCGGGCTTGGCGGCGGCTGGTCCGGGTTGCCCGTTGTTTTTATAAAATTTGTTGATATCAGGCCACATTTTTAGAGCCGCCGACCAAAAATCCGCAGTTGATTTGAAGACGTCTGTCGTTTTCGACTCTTGACCGGGTTTATCCTGTCTATCCTCAATCATATGGGACTCCATAGGCATTTTCAAGTTCACTGTAATGATCAAACCAGCTTCACCTGTTGGAAAGTAGGGCGCAGAGATGAGAGAACGGACGCGGCCAGGGCTGCCCTCTAATTACGCATCGTTATGTATCTGCTGGACGTATCTGGTTGTGAATGCAAGAATTCGGCATCGGGCTACGACGATTTGGAAACTCAAAATTAAGGATGACCGTCTCAATTGAAAGTGGGATGACGAGCTTTTGATCCAGGGAAAGGACAAGATTTGATGAGAGCAAAGATCACAGCTATGGATTATAAATCACCTGGGCCGGCTTGGCAAGGGCAATCTTCCCCTGGTCCGAATTATACTTTGAACGGTCACAATTGTCACCGGCCGGTCATCGTTGCCACACGTAGAGGCTATCTGGTTGCCGGTCGTCTTCAAAATTCAACCGGGAACAAGGAGCCGGGGACAGGCACTTCCGGGGCGTCTTTTATGACCGTTTAAAGTATAATCCGTCCCAGCGTTTTGCTCATTTTATTCCTTCTTTTTTCTCCGCCCTCTTGACAACCTGGAAATCGTGCTTAAATTTGACATCAAAAAAGGGGTAACTCACATTTTTTGTGTCATAAACTCAAACCGGGCCGGCCGCAAACAAATTTCCGCTACCGAGGACGCTCTATGCCGCGTGATTATTACCAGATTCTTGATGTCTCCCGCGAGTCTACAGAAGAAGAAATAAAGAAAAGCTACCGGAAGTTAGCATTAAAGTATCACCCTGATCGGAATCCTGGTGATAAGGAATCGGAAGAACTGTTTAAAGAGGCATCAGAGGCTTACGAAGTCCTGAGAGATCCCCAAAAACGGCGTATTTATGACCAGTACGGGCACGAAGGTCTAAAAGGCACTGGATTCCAAGGTTTCAGTGGCTTTGACGATATCTTTTCAAGTTTTGGCAGCATTTTTGAGGAGTTTTTCGGCTTCGACCGGCGCCGGTCGCCACACCAAGGCCCAACGCGGGGTCGAGATCGTCGTTACGACCTTGAAGTTACTTACGAAGATGCCGTCTTGGGCAAGACCGTAGAATTATCTCTCCCCAAGTATGAAAAATGTTCTACCTGTGCCGGGTCTGGTCATGAAGCAGGGCATGAACCGATTGTTTGCCCAGCCTGCCAGGGTGTCGGACAAACCGTCCAAACCCAAGGTTTTTTTTCCATCAGCAGCACCTGCTCCCAGTGCCGCGGCCGGGGACGCCTTATCTCTCACCCGTGCCAGGAATGCCGGGGTGGCGGGAAAGTGGAAGTCGTCCGAAAGGTGGCGGTCAATATCCCGGCCGGCGTTAACCACGGCAACAAAATGAGGTTGGCCGGCGAAGGCGAATCGGGCGAGCGGGGCGGACCGCCAGGTGACCTGTACCTGGTTATCCACTTAAAAGCGCATGATAAATTCGAACGCCACGGAGATGACGTGCATTATCAGCACCTGGTCTCAATGGCCCTGGCCGCCCTGGGTGGGGCGGTGGAGATACCCACGCTGCATGGCCCGGAAAAACTGGTCGTTCCCCGGGGTACCCAAACCGGAGAAGAACTGGTGCTTAAAGGGAAAGGCTTCCCGTCCGTTCGGAGTGGAAGAAAAGGCAGTCAAGTCGTCCATGTGTTTGTTGAAACACCCAAAAAGCTGACTCCCCGGCAGGAAGAATTGCTCCGGGAGTTTTCCGAAATAGAGAAGAACAAAGGAAACGGTGTGAAGGGTTTTTTTAGAGACGCCACCGAGAATCTCAAAAAAAAGCTGTTTGTCTAATTAATCTCCCAGTATTCTGGGCCCATAGACGGCTCCATGGTTTTCTTGGGGGCCGCCTCAGTCGGCCTGAACACGCCGGCGAGGTATTACATGGGCCGACATCCCATGGGATAAACCCTTCGAAATCACAATCAAGAATATAGTGACATCCGGCTCCGGTGCCGGCCCAGGACATGGGGGAGACAGGCAGGGCTAGCTTTGCGCCCTTAGGGAATTGGGTTGTCTTATTGTCAAAAAAATAAGTATAACATTACTATAGGAGGATGCAGATGAACATTAAGCCGCTTCAAGACAGAATTTTGGTGGTTAGACTAGAAGAACAACTCGTGACGGCCGGTGGTATTATCATTCCCGACACCGCCAAGGAAAAGCCCCAAAGAGGGAAAGTCGTGGCTGCCGGACCAGGCCGGACCAAAGACGACGGAACCAAGATCCCCCTTGACGTCAAGGCTGGAGATAAGGTGCTTTTCAGCAAATATTCCGGTTCAGAAGTCAAAATCGAGGGCGTCGAACACCTGATTATGCGCGAAGATGACATCCAGGCCATTATCGAAGACTGATCTCAGCCCTTCGGAACCGGCCTCTCAACTTTCTGACCGGGCCGGGCCCGGCGGATCGCGCAACACCGGATATCTACCTTAATAGGAGGAATATATGGCAGCAAAAGAAATAAAGTATGATGTAAAGGCCCAGGAAG
>JADFYA010000197.1 GCA_015233285.1 Deltaproteobacteria bacterium
CTGAGCGATATCCACGTCTAAAACGCGGGACGGCCGCAACTGAACCATGACCCTGGCCGCGGCTTTGGTCCAATCCAGGGCCGGAGGAGCGGTTATCTCCCCGTCCAGATCCAGGCTGATCCGGCCTTGAACCCGCGGAGGTAACCCGAGTTCGTTTAGATTCAACTCGCGAATCGCCGCACTGACCTTGAAATTCTTGGGGCTGCCTGAAGTCAGGATGTTGGGGCCGGTCCCTTTCAGATCCACTTTGCCGGCGTCCGAAACCAATCGAACCTCTTCCAGATTCAAGTCATCGCCCTTTACAGCCAACTTAATCGAGCCATTGTTGATTCCGTAGCCGTTCAGATGGGATGAAGCCAGAGTCATCGTCACCCGGCCGGCCCTTCCCGGTTGCCCTAGTTTCGTCCCTTCGATGGTTAGATCGGCGTTTACTTCACCGGCCAGTTTGGCCGCGGCCAGGCCGGGGATATCCGCCGGATTCAAATGGCGAAGAGACAAAGATGTCTTCATCCCGAAGCGGTCCGAGCCGGTCAAGATCAGCTCGCCTTGAGACTTGACCTCTTGCCCGTCCAGCTTGAGTTCCACCTGATGCTGGAGCCGGCTCAGCGGTCCTTTCGCCTGGATCGACCCAGAGACCACGCCCCGGTCCAGAGATTTGACGGCCATGATCCGGCCCAATTCGGGTAAGGACAAAGTCTTGGCCGCGAGATTCAAGTCCAGTTCCGGGTCACCAGGGCGCAACTTTAAGTTTCCCTTTAATGTAATATTAGAATTTTCAGATAAAACTTTAAGTTGTTTCACATCAATCATGCCTGAGTCAGGATCATAGGTCAAAATCCCCTTGAGGTTGGTCAAGGCTAATTGGGGCCGATCCAGGGTGAGTTCGGCCTCCCCGATGTTGAGCGACACTGATTTGCCCAAATTCAACCCGGCAGTCAACTTGGAAATACGGCATTCTCTGGTTTCCCGGCCTCCTGGTCCCTGTCGGCTGATCGTCACCTTGGAATCAATGATTGAGACCTGACCCAGCAGAAGACGATGGGAGGCAAAGAAATTAGTTTTCGGTGCCTGGTCAGGCTTTTTCGGCGCCAGTGCGGCCACATTCCAGGTCCCATCAGCCGACTGGATCAGGTTCAGATCCAGTCCTTCCAGCTTGACTTCCTGAATCGGGATGATCCCGGTCAGCAACAGCGGGCCGACGTACCGGGCGGTCAGGCGATCAGCTTTGATGATCGAAGCATCCTGCCCGGTCAAGCTGACTTGGTCGATGGTCAAACCAAAAAGCAGGTCGCCGGATATTTTTCCCACTTCGAGCCGCCCCTGGATGGAGCTATTAACCGCGTCCAGGGCCGTGGTTTTGATCTTGTCCCGGACGGCATCCAGGCTGAGCAGCCACCAGGCGCCGAAAAGCAAAATGACGCCGGCCAGCACCAGGTAGACCGCCACGCGGCCGATGAGTCGGCCCATTCGCCGCCGCGGCCGGGCTGGTTCCGGTGGGGAAGCCTCCGGTTGGCCCAGTTCTTTATCATGTCCGGGATCAGTATCTAAAATCATTGAATTCCTCTATTCAGAGGGAAGAAACGTCTGGGTGCAGGCAACTCTTAGAACGCCTGGCCGATACTAAAATGGATCTTCCAGGGATCGTCGAGTTGCTTATTGGGATCAGCCAGCTCCCCTAAGTCATCAAGTGTCGGTGGGTTTACTTTCCAGCCAAAGTCGATCCGGACCGGCCCAACAATGGTGTCGTATCGGAGACCGGTACCCACACTGTAGCGTAACTCACCCAGGTTATAGCGGAGAGAATCTTTGTCCACCAGGCCCATGTCCCAGAAAACGACTCCCGATATCTCTTTATAAATGGGAAATCTTATTTCCAGGTTCCCGTCAAATGAGGACAGCCCTCCGACCGGGTTACCGTTCTGGTCAAGCGGCCCCAGTTTCTGATAGTCGTAGCCGCGGACGGTATTGGCTCCACCCAGGAAAAGCCGTTTGAAGATGGGAATATCCGGAGAGCCTTCAGTTCTCTGTATCGTCCGGAAACGAACCCGGCTAGCCAAAATCAATCGATGAGGCAAGGGTTGATACTGCTTCAGTTCCACGGTCGGGAAACAGTAGCTTAGCTCGGAACCGAGAGCCACCATGGCTTGTTCGACCGAGACTGAGATAACCGAGCCTTTGGTAGGATTCAATTGATTGTCGGTGGTGTCCCGTTTCACGGCGAATTGTAAAGAAGACACGAAGTAATTCTGCCCGGTGGCTATCCGGTCAAAGTCGTCCGGATCAGCGATGGAGATATCCTGAGGCCGGTTGACCTCCAGGCTGTACCCAGGGGTGACGGTCCAGTAGGGATTTAAGACGCGATCCACGAAGGCCCTGGCGAAGATCTTCTGGTTGGTGTAGGAATCGAGCTTCTCCCGTTCGTACCCGGTCTGGGCATGAAAAGTATTCTGGGCGTCCCAAAAGTAGGGCTGGTTGTAATCGGCCTGAGCATTCTCCAGGAGATCCGAACGCCTGGCCGTGAGGCTAAGATTCCCGGCCCAACCCAGGATATTTCGATAGGTGTAAGTTCCCTTGACGCGCACACCGTCTTCATTACCATATCCCACACCCATCTTGGCGCTTTGCTGTTTCTGCGGCTTAACCTCCACCGCCATGGGCACCTGGTCGGACCCGGAAGACGGGTTACCGGGCTTTATAATGGCCGCGCCGAAGACATTCATGTTGACCAGGTTTCGCTGGCTCTTTTCCACCTTATCCGCGGAATAGACCTCCCCAGGTTTAAAGGCCATAGCCCGCTGAATAACCACGTCGTTAACGTATCCGTCATTTCCTGAGACGGTTATGGGACCGAACGAGCATTTCGGGCCGGGGTCCACTTCAAAATTAACTTTAGCCTGATTTTCGTTGGTATCCACCAGTACCCGTCCGGCAAGTTTGGCTAACGGCCGCCCGGTGTTCCCCAGGTGAGTCAAAATGACCTTTTTAGCTTCACGATATTTGGCCAACTCCAGGATATGGCCGGTTTTGATGGGCAACAAACCTATGACCGCCTGCTCAGAAGTCTCCGGCACCTTTCCCTTCATCTTAAAATCAATGGATTTAATGATCACCGGAGGCCCTTCGGTCACATGAAAAGCCACCTTGATTCCAGATTCAATCGGGTCGGTTTTAGGAAAGGGGTCGCCGGAAATATCATTCGACGCCGCCTGCACTTGAACCGGGTTTTTACTGCGGTCGAGTCCGTCCACCTTGTAAGTGCATTCAGTCCGATAATAACCCCGTTCCTGGTAAAACTGTTTAATCCGCATCAGGTCTTCATCCAACTCTATGGGCGTCACCGTAGACCTGGCGCTCCAGACTTTCCACCAGGGAGGTGTTTGGGTGGCCAGGCCCTTGGCCAGATCCTTTTCCAAGACGTTTTCCACGCCGACAAACTTGATTTCCAGGACAAGAAACTTCCCCGGTGCATCCCCGGCCCAACCCGAAGAAACCGCAAATAATGATATCATGGCCCAGATTATAGCGATCTGTTTCATATCCTGCCGGTACCGGGTTGCTGGTGACTGGTTGCTCGTTGCTCGTTGCTCGTTGCTCGTCAAAGTCATTTAGCTGAAAATGTTCTGGATTTAGGCCGGAAGACGGCTATAGGTATCCGACCCTTTCCACGCCATGCAGTTGAATCTAGTTTATCAACTTAATGAGGAGCGTTTCGGGAGTATGCCTATTCCTTTTGAATGTAAGACCGTCAGCTCACCCCCGATGATTGCCTTAAGCCAATGACACTGGGTGTTATCTATCGGGTTACGGACGTGACCGGAATTTAGGACGAGGGTGACACATGTCTGACGATTCATGCGAATCCGGAGATCGGTCTAAATGTCGTCGATCGCGGGTTACTCACCTGGAGGCGACCAACTATCTTGCGGGAAGCGATTTCGTTGGAAATCACTCTGAGATCGGGCATGAGACCTGCATTATATTAAGCGGTAGATGCCTTTATCTTTTTTCTCTACCAACCCATCCTTGACTGCCTTATTGATCCCATAATATACGGTTCTAATTGGCAGACATGTTTCATTGGCGACATCCTTGGGCCGAGCACCGTTGGGATGCGCAGACAGGGAAGTGACGACCTGGGCGGTAATGCCCACTTTCGCCCCTTTCCTTAGCCTGGTCGTGACCTGATCGTCGGTTGATTCTTTTATTATGTTCCGAGATAATTGATCAATGGCTCGTTCAACGGCGTCAATTCGCCTGACCAAATCTACGACATCTTGTTTGGTGGGGATCTGAAAAAGGCCAACCAGCATTTCCAAGACTTCATCCAAGTTGATATTTGTCCCTCTCCTGCGAACCATGGCCTGCTCCTCTTCTTATAGGTTAGGATGGTATTGTATACATTTTCGCCAACATGTCAAGCAGTTGATTCAGACTTTTTGGTTGTTGCCGCCGAAAAAATGTATGCCAACCCTTATTTTGTTACGCAGGAATGAGGCATGTGTTGTAGTCTATTGTCGAGCTAGGACACAAAAAGAACAAACTGCAGAGCGTGGGGAGTTTCTTGACTATTCATCATACGTTGCTGACATTTTTATGGGGGCTTCGCTCATGGTGTACTTAAAAATATAGACCACGGTCGGGATGCTTAACAACATGCCCCACAGGCCGAACAGGTTCAACCCAATATACAAAATGATCATGGTGATAATCGGGTTGATCTTCATGATGGCCGAGACGATGTTGGGATTAAGCACATATGCCTCCAGCATGTGGACTATGGCCACCATCAAGATGGCGTAGAACATCAGCCTGAAGCTGCCGATATTAAAGGCGATGATACAGATGGGCACGGAGGAGATAAACATACCCGCAACGGGGATAAATCCGGCCATTAAGACAATGACCGAGAGAACCGCCACTGGTTGGATCTTCAAAATCATCATCCCCGCTGCAGTCAGGATGGTGTTTAAGCAGGCTATGATCATTTGGGCCTGAAACGTCCGCCCCACCATGATGGCGAAGGAGGCCACCGAATCGGCCACCTCCTGATAGAACTCCTTAAATCTACCGTGCTTAAGTTTCGCCAAACCTTTAGCAAAATTAGGCAGATCCAACACGATAAGAAAGCTGAATAAAATGCCCAGCAGCATATAGGACATGAAGGTCATCAAGAAGTTAGTGAATTTTATTAAAAAATTTATAACTTCGGTCCGGTCCACGCCGAATAGTTTATCCGACGAAGACGCTGTTCTAAGGGAAGTGAGAAAGGGAATGAAGTTGGGATTGTTCTGCCCGACTTGGTCGAAATAGGCCCAAATTTTGGCCTCCGCCTGGGGGATTTGGGAGATAAACGACTTAGATTCAATGAATATCCGGGGACCGGTGGAATAAAACACGCCGGTCAAGACAAGAATGAACAAAAGATAGACTGCAACCACGACCAACCGACGATTCAGCCTGGCCTTGCGGCAAATATACATGATCAAATTATTCAAAATAAAGGACAGGATGAAGGTGAAAAAGATCAACCCAAAAAAACGCCGCAGTAAAAAGATGAGTAGGAAAAAACAAATCCAAATGACGACTTTTTTGTTAATGTCAAATAGTTCTCTCAGATCAAGGTGCATAACCAATCCACAGTGATTACCGGCCAGGCCGCAACGGTGTCTTTAAGACAATTGTCGCCCTAACCGGCTAGACAAAAAAATATCTTGGTAAAATGGGCTTCCGGTCCATGTTCAGGTCCTCCAGGATAGAAGGCCTTTAATGATCGTCTCTACTGATCGTCTCTACTGATCTATAGACGCGCAAAACCGAACCTGCCCCCCGTCCTGATGACCGGCCCCGAAGTCTGTCGCCCTTTTTTGACTTGACCGGAGGCCGCCCCTTTGATATCTAAGTCCCAATAAAGGTGGCTCAAAATACTTGATGAAACGAAAGCAGCAACCAGCTCCAGTCATCTCGACGGGAGTTATTATTTTAACCTTCTTAGCCTAAGGAGCAGTCCGATGGCAGAGATCAAAAGCACTCTAGACCTGGTCATGGAACGAACCAAAGGTATGGTCATGACCCCAGAGGAAAAAGAACGACAGCGGCAGACAAATATCCAGGCCAAAGCCCGGGGTTTGTTATTGCGATTCCTGGATAGCCAGATCAGCCTGGCCGAAATCAAAAAAGAAATCCAGGCCCAGGCCGAAAACGACCGTGGACCCACCGTGGTCAAAATGATCCGGCTAATGTTTCAGGAGTCCCCGCTCGTTGCCGATGGTCCTGAATTGATTATAATGCTGGGAGAGATACTAGACCGTGATCTAGCTTCCCCAGCCCGGCAACTGCAAGACATATCCAACCGGGTGCAGGCGGAAACATTGGCCGGGTACAGTCAGGTCCGTCAAGACATACTGGACAATCTGGCTCAGGCCGGTATCTCGGGGTCCGCTGTGGACCCCTGGGTGGAGGACGACCAGCGCTGGCTAACCGCGGTCAAGGACCTGACTGATTTCTACTCCTCCCAAGTCATCACGGTAAAGAAAGAAATAGACAAGCGCGTCGAGAATCCGGTCTAGATCCGGTACCCATTTTTCCTTCCTCGTTCCTTGTCCGGGCCGGGAACGGGGAACATATCCCTATTTTTCGGGCTTAACCCCGAAAACCTTAATCCGAAATTCGTAACCGGATACTCACACATACGGTAGATATGCCTGCTGGATCAGCGCGAAATTCCTCTTGACCTCGTAATTGCCGGACACGATCTCGCCATGACCCGGCAAAATGTATTCTATGTCCAAGAGGGCCAGCCGCAGGATACTCTCTTTAAGCAGCCGTCCGGAGCACCCCGGAAAATCCGTCCGACCCACGCCCTGGGCAAAGATCAGGTCCCCGGTAAATAAAGCCTTATTCTCTTCCCAATACAGGCAAATGGACCCTGGTGAATGCCCCGGTGTGTGGAATACCTTAAAATTGTGTTCACCCAGTTTCAGATCACCTTCCTGAAGAAAAAAATCCACTTTGTATTGGGGTGTCTCCATCCCCATCTCCTGAAAA
>JADFYA010000198.1:0-380 GCA_015233285.1 Deltaproteobacteria bacterium
ATCTGAATCATCTGCGGATAGATTCAAGGCCGCGGCCCAATGTCATTGGCTTAACGCGAACGATCACGCTAATTTCTTTAAAATAGTTTATTCAAAATAAGCCCTGAGAGGGCGCGCTAGGTTAGCCCAGCCATTTGCCGTTTTGTGGTCGTCGGGGTGATCAACACCCTGTTCGGATATGGTGTTTATGCCCTGGTCGCCCAAGCCTCATTGCTCCCCCTATTTGTCGTTTTGTCCTGCCTCCTGAATAAAGAGCTGGTCTTTAAACCCGATGCCGATAAATGTTGAAAAATGCTCCGGGATGTGAAATCTGCCGCCCTAATTTGTGCAAGGCCCGAGGAACGTGGCTAGATCACCTTTTTTCTTGCTGCCGGAGGCAA
>JADFYA010000198.1:557-7037 GCA_015233285.1 Deltaproteobacteria bacterium
CCTACGATAAATTTCTCAAGAGCGGTGAGCAGTCTATCCCGCTGAAAGACGTGGAGCGGAGACTTGGCCTGGCAGATTAGACTGACCCCGGACGCGGAAAAGGAGCTGAGCAAGCTTAGTCCGGAGAATGCCGGCCGCATTACCCGCTTTTTGTGGGATCGTGTTGTTCCAAATCCTCGGCTCCTGGGAGGACCGCTCAAGGGACAACTTCGGGATTTTTGGCGTTATCGCATCGGCGATTATCGTGTTTTGGCCAGGATCGAGGACGAACACTTACTGGTGCTTGTGGTTCATATCGCCCATCGGAGCCGAATATATTGAGCTGAAACGACCCTGATCGGTGACTACATCTGGAGATGGAAACATTGAAAGAACCCGCCATTAACACATCCCATGATTCGACCCCGGAGACGGCCTCCGCTTCTCCGCCCGCGGCCGCATCCCCTTCTTCCGGCCGGCTGAAATGGCTTAAAACCGGTATCGGATTTGCCGTCAGCTTCATCTTTCTGTATTATGTCCTGCGCGGCGTTGACTTTCGCCGGATTCTATCCGCCATGACCGGCATGAATCCGGTTTATGTCTTGCTCGGCCTGGTCTCTCTCGCCCTGGACTACACCTTGCGGATAATCCGCTGGTGGGTCATGCTGCACGTTTTCAACCAAGACATTCGTTGCCGGGATTGCATTACGCCCTATATGGCCGGGATCGCGGTGAACAATGTCGTGCCGCTGCGGGCCGGCGATGTCTTGCGGGTCTTTGGGTTCCAAACCCAACTCAAAACCAGGTATCCGGTAATTTTAAGCACGTTGTTACTGGAACGGCTGCTTGATTTATTTACTTTGTTGATCATCTTTTTCGGGTTTTTTCTGGTCACGCCGGTCGGCCGGAAATCGGTCCCCTTTTATGACTCCATCATCCTGTTGGTGGCCATAGCCATCAGCGGTGTATGTTGTGTCATTTTTTTATCCAGGCCGATCCGCAACCTTTTGTCCCATCCGGCCATCCGGCGCCGGGTGGATCGAGTCTCCGTGTTACATAAAGCCCATGACGCGGTGATCCGAATTCTGGACAGCCTGGTCACCTTGTCTCGCTTCTCCTTGCTGCTGCCGTTGCTGGTTTATTCCATTGGAGCCTGGCTGCTGGAGGGAGGGTTGTTCATTGCCGTGGCCGCGGCCCTGGGTCTCCCCGATTGTTTCAAAGTGGGCATGTTTGCCCTATCCATGGGGACATTGTCCACCCTGGTCCCGAGTTCTCCAGGCTACTTTGGGACATTTCATTTCTTTACCATGCAGGCCGCCCAACTATTTCAAATTGCACCGGAACAGGCTGCGTCTTATGCCTTTGCCACGCATTTTCTCCTGTGGGGGACGATGACCCTGGCTGGATTCATTTTCTATTGTGGGTATCTTTATCGAAAAAATCGCCGGGCTTAGTCTGCCGCGCCTGAGTTTTGAGACATCGGATCCAATTCTAATAAATGGTCAATTCCGATTCAGCCCCAACGGGGCGCTCTAGGTTAACCCAGGGCAACGCCCTGGGAAATACGGCTTAATTCAACAGCATTGGAGCGCTGCCCTGGGCTAACCTAGAGCGCCCCGTTGGGGCTTATGTGGAATTAACTATTTAAAAGATTTGCATGATAGCGCGGCCTTAAGTCAACGACGTTGAGGTGGGGAGAAGAAAACACATGAATCAGTCAACCAGTCAGGAAAGCAAGCCCATTGTCATTATCGGGGCCGGATTTACCGGCCTGGCCGCGGCATTCGAACTCATAAAGCGTGGCAAGCAGGTGACCATCCTAGAGAAAAGTAAATCCGTCGGTGGGCTGGCCGGCGGGTTTGATCTAGATGGGGTGACGGTGGAGCGGTTTTATCACCACTGGTTCAAGAGCGACCAATACCTGATGGATCTGGTTAAGGACATCGGGCAAGAAGAAAACATCATCTTTCAGCCGACCAACACCGCCATCTACTATGACAAAAAAATTTTTAGATTAAGCCGGCCGATTGACGTCTTAAGATTCACCCCGCTGGGTTTCCTGGACCGGATTCGGCTGGGGCTGCTCGTGTTCAAGGTCCGGGCGGTCAAGGACTGGAAGCAGTTGGAATCGCTCACGGCAAAAGAGTGGCTTCTGGCGCTGTGCGGGCCGAAGGTCTATCAAGTCGTCTGGGAGCCTCTCCTGGTCGGAAAGTTTGGGCCGTTTGCCGATCAGATTTCGGCGGTCTGGTTTTGGAATAAGCTGGTTTTGCGCGGCGGCAGCCGAGATGCGTATGGACGGGAGGTGCTGGCTTATTACCGGGGCGGGTTCGGGGCCTTGGCGGAAGCGATCACCGCTTATTTACGGGCCCAGGGGGCGGCTGTCCTAACGGGGGTGGCCGCTGACGGTTTAAGGGTTGAGGATGGTCAAGTCACCGGGGTGGAGTCCGGAGCCGGTCTCCTGGACGCGGATGGGGTTATAATTACCACCCCGTTACCCATTGCGGCCGATCTCCTGGCCCCCCATGTCCCGGCCGAGTATACGGCCAAACTGCGCCGGATCCAATACCTGGCCAATATCTGTCTGGTTCTGGTGCTGGATAAGCCGCTGTCGGAAACCTATTGGCTCAATGTCAATGATCCTTCATTTCCGTTTATCGGGATTATCGAACACACCAACTTTATCCCGCCGGAAGTATACGGCTCCAACCATCTAGTTTATCTCTCAAAATACTTGCCCACCTCCGACCGGCTCTATCAGATGACGAAAACGGAACTGCTTGATTTTACCATTCCTTATCTGGAAGAAATGTTTCCTGCTTTTAATCGTGACCAGGTGTTGAAATCCTATGTCTGGCGCGCCGACCATGCCCAGCCGATTGTAGAAAAACACTACTCGCTGCTTGTCCCGGAGGTTCGGACCCCGCTCAAACGCGTTTTTATCTCCACGATGGCCCAGGTTTATCCGGAAGATCGGGGCACGAATTACGCCATCCGCGACGGAAAGAATGTCGTAGCTCAAACATGACTTGGTTGTGTTTGTGCGGGCAGGAACACACGCTGATGTGTTTGAGTAACCAGCAAGTCAGGCGTATTGGACAAATTCCGTCGATTTAGGCCTACAACCCCAACATTGAGTAA
The DNA here is from genome assembly GCA_015233285.1 of Deltaproteobacteria bacterium. Next base: position 3,675 of record JADFYA010000198.1, read on the forward strand.
TACTATGAGCTCTACAGAGACAGAAGATAAAAAGTCGGTGCGGATTCTCTCTATAGACGTACAGCGCGGGTTTGCTCTTATCTGTATGGTAATGGTCCACTGCATGGTCTATTGGGGTAACACTGCTGCCGTAGATACGTGGCCTTATTTCTTTCTAAACCATATCTTGGCCGATTTGGGCGCGCCCTGCTTCCTGATGATGATGGGAATGAGCCAGGTGCTTTCGGCACAGAGACATGTTGAGGAAGACAACTGGCTGGTCTTCAAACGCACTTTGATCCGCGGGGGCTTCATTTTCCTGGTTGGAATAATCATGCTGGCTCTATCCTGGGGGCCTGGCAAAATTTGGCAATGGGATATCCTGACCTTGATGGGAGTCGCCACAGTTCTACTCTTCTTCTGTCGTTTTCTGCCTTCGTGGTCAATCCTGGCTTTTGTCGTGTCTCTGGTTATTTGTACGCCTCTGTTGCGGCAGGGTATTGACTTCAATGCCGTCTGGGGTGGAAATTTTATCAATGTGCCTGTAATCTCGCGCTATCTTCCCGGTCTCCTGGTTGATCCGGCCAAGGAGTATGAGGTGGTTTGGCGGGTGAAAGAAATTATTGAGGGCTTTTTGTTTACCGGCGAATTTCCGGTTATTCCTTGGTTCATCTACCCGCTGTTGGGATTCTTGTTGGGGCGACGGATCGTCAGCCAGAGAATGCAGCAGGATTTGGTGTTTCTGGTCATCATCGGCAGCTTGCTTGTTTTGTTAGGTCTTGGCTGGGCATATGCCGCTATTGGTCGACCCCGGTCATCCATCATCATCGATTACATTGTGCCGCTTAGCTTCTATCCTAACTCCTTCACCATGATCTGCTATCAGCTCGGTGGATCTCTTATCATCTTCAGCGGCCTCTTTTACTATTACGATGTACGCCGGCCGGATAAACGGAAATTGAGTTTTATTGTCCGCATCTACAAGCGTACCAGCCGCTCCTCTCTAACTTTTTATTTTTTACATTACCTGTTGATCGGATGGCCTCTGGCCCTGATCTATCTCCTGACCGGCAAGTATTACAAGTACGCGCTTTTGGGAGCGATTCCTGCTTTATTATCTGGTTTTGTAGTTGTTATTATATTGGTGTTACTACTGCTATTCTGGGGAAAACACGAGGAGCGTTACAGCCTGGAGTGGTTACTAGACGCCATCATAAAGCGTTTTGCATCCTCCCGGGTGAGTCGGGTAGCCTGAAGCTGTTTCCGGCTCCATTAAATTATCTTTAGGTGCACTTCGTGCATATGTTATGCTTCCACAAAAATTCCACAACTTTTCTCAACCAGTAAAAAATGGGAGATCGAAAATTTGCTGAAAGCTTTGCAGGAGGCTGTGTTATATAAATACCCCCTTTGAGTACTGCAAAATGGACATTACCCTTCCTCAGCACTGCATTTTGTATCTTACCCTATTTCCGTGTTATCAATTTGTTATGGCCCAAAAGGCCCCCGGAGACACGACTGTTGGGGGGCCGCTTGAAACCGTAACTTTTTGTTCAGATGTGCCCGCTGGTCCAAAATTGAATCCCAGCCCCCGGTTTGTTCCACTCTCCAATCCAATGTCATTGACTTAAGGGTAGGGTCATCGGATCCTATTCTAATAAATGGTTAATTCCGATGAAGCCCTGAAAGGGCGCTCTAGGTTAGCCCAGGGCAACGCCCTGGGTAGGGGTGGCGACTATATAAAAACCATGTAATAGTCACATAAAACCGCCGGCAATCCCGTACTTCAGCCGTAGCCGGACATTCCATTCAGAGAAAATGATTTTGGGGGCCGGCCGACCTCCTGACCATCCCGCTGACACGTAACATGCCGTATTTCCCAGGGAGTTGCCCTGGGCTAACCTAGAGCGCCCCGTTGGGGCTTAATCGGAATGGTCTATTTTAAAAAAAATTAGCTCGTTTGTCCGCACCCTTAACTCAATGACATTGCTCTCCAATCTGCGGATTGAATCATGGCCTTTGATGATAATCGCTTAGCATACTCGTCGAACTCAGGTTATTTATAACCATGAAAGATGTAATGGGCCGTATAGAACACGGCCATGAAGTAGACGGCGCTGGTCGCGATAAAGTAGACACCCCGATAGATGAATTTAGCCCTTTTTCTAATCAACAAAACCATACCGCCCGCCATGACCGTGAGGGCAACGGCGATGCCCATGAATTTTAAGATGTCCCATAGCTCATTCATCTAACGTCTCCAATCCCTGTTTCTTGTTGCTGGTTGCTGATTAAAATCAGCGGCACCGTCCGGCCGCGGTCACTTCGTCTTTGCTATAGGCCCGGACCAACCAGGGGAAGCCGGCTTCCATCCAGCGGGCCACATCCTCGTTCGTTTTCCCTTGAGCCTGCAGCACGGCCTGGTCCAGCCAGAGCTGATCACCGCCTTGTTGCTTCAGGACACCGGCGCCGAATTCCGCTTCCAGCGCTTCTTTCAATTCTTCATTGATAATCCACCGGCCGTTGGCGGTGATGTTGGTGCCGCCGTGGTCGCCGAAAAAGGCCGCGGCATAATTCCCTTTCCCGAGAGTTTGGTCCAACCGGGTGATGACCTTCTGGATCATATAATCGGCAAAGAACATGTAATTGTAAATCTCCCCAGAATAAATACCATATCTGTGCCCCACGGCGTCAAGGCTTTTTAGATGAAAAAAAACGAAATCAGGGACATTGTTCCGGCCCACGCCTTCCCGTTCCATGGCCATCAGGTTAAGGTCGAAGTTCCAGAGATCAAAAAACGGGGTCTTGACCGTTTCGCTATACTTTTCCGACAACACCGTCACTCCTGCATTGTAGTCATGATATCTTTGGAGCTGGTCCGGTTCCGGTTGACCGGCTTTGATCAGAGGATAGCTGAAAGAATACTTTTCGCCCCAGGGAAAGGCGGATAAAGGATTTCCGATGGGTCCTGCCGTTGCGGCATAGGGACCTTGATCCCGAATCGTCAGATCACTGGTCCAGTTGGCCGTGTCCAGGTCCAGGTTGTAATATTTCTTGAGCCATTGCTTAACGGCGACATCGGGATTAAGACCGACATTCAAATAATCGGGCAAGGTATAGAAATCGGTATTGGTGTAGGGGACGCCTGAATACCAGTTGGTGATGAACACGATATCTTTATCCGCACCGGGGCAGGCCGGATCCCCATCCCGGTAAAAGGCCCCATGACCGGCCACCCCGACGGCAGCCCGGCCGTAACTCGACGAGGAAATGACGGTGCTCTTGTTGTTGCGGCGGGCCAGTTCATCGGCCAGGGTGGGGACCAGCAGGTTATAGGGGCTGAGATCGCCGTGACCGGTGTTCGGTCCGGCATTGCCGTCATCT
>JADFYA010000199.1 GCA_015233285.1 Deltaproteobacteria bacterium
AAGGTTTATGACTTTGTCGAGTTCGTACTGAAAAACTCAGGCGATGATTGGTCGCGTTACCTTCGGCAAGCTATAAATGAGGCTCTTGAATCAGAAAACGCCGCCTACCGTGTCGTGGAAAACGAAATTGTCGAAATCACCGACCAGAACGAAATAGCGGCAATTGAAAGCGCGATTGAAGAAGGTCCTACATCTTCTTCCACTCATTTCCAAAGCGCGTTGAAACTCCTCTCAGATAGACGGCAACCGGACTATCGGAATTCGACACGCGCTCACGGAGGAATCCGAGTCCCCTGCATATTCCGATGCCAAATTCATGCTTGTCGTCTGCGCCGGGTTTGCGAATTACCTTATGACCAAGGCGGCTGAAAGCGGCCTCAAGGTCAAACAAGGCTGACCCTTAGGTCCACCGGACAGCCCGCCTCATCCCCGACCCCGGTTTGGTAATCAACCAGAAAAGTCCCTTATGTAAGCCGGGGAATCAGTCACGCCAACTTTAGAAGAGGTTCCGCCAATGGAAACGGCCAGAGAAGAATTTGTTGTACCAGTTGATTTTCCTGCGGACATAGGAAAAAGATTGGATCGGCAATATATTACAGAGGCGGTTGCCGCCATTTCATATTACAACGGTATGTTATCAGAAAACGAAGCTTGTGAAATAATCGGAGTCACTAGGCGACAATTCGAGGAACAAATTTTGCCGAAGTTCAACCTATCCCTTATGGGGGGTACTCAGGAAGACATCGATTTTGAAACAGAAGGATTATGAACGAAAATTCTGCTCGTATTGTTGTGAGTGATACCGGCGCCTTGATTTCCCTCGAGAAGATCACGGGCGGATATGATTTTATCCGTAAATTGTATGATGTTATTTTAGTGCCGCCCGCCGTCATGGAAGAGCTGGCTGAAAATTACGACAGCCCTGGACATTACTTGCGTTATTACCGAATCTCAGACTTGATAACGGTTAAATCTACCGAACTAATTACTATTGAAAAGAAATTAGATAAAGGCGAGATAGAAGCCATTTCTTTGGCTCTTAATCTAAATTTGCCCTTACTGATTGAAGAAGCCGCGGGGCGGGCCGTAGCTCATTTTTTAGGTCTCTCCTTCTCCGGAATAGCCAGGCAAGTAGTTAATGCTTATAAGAAACGTACGATTTCTGCTGACGACGCTTGTGATAAATTAAATGAACTAATGCATACCAACAGGATCAACCAAAAAGTCTTTGATGCTCTCCGGTCCAAAATTTGGTAAAATTAGCTCATATTTTCCCATAACCCCCCTCCCCCGTGATCCGGGCGTACTGCCTGGACGGGGCGGCGTCCTGGTACACAACCAGTAAGTCCGCAAAGCCCGGATGAACCGGATTTCTCTTATTTTTCCTTGCTCTTTTTGGCGATAGTTCGTTCTGCTTCCGGAATAGGCGACGGAACAGGTTCGCCTGTAATCTTTTGCACTGCCCCGAAGCGGGGAGGGCAAGCCTCAAAACAAGATCCGCATTTAATGCATTTCTCCTGGTCGATTATGTGGATCCGGTTCTTTCCGCCCACTGTCGCCTCGACCGGGCATTTTCTAAGGCAAATCATACAGGCCTGGCACTTATTCGGGTCGATATAGTAAGAGGGTGCTTCACGAAATAACCTGTCTATCTCGTCACTGGTGTAAAGTTCGCGATATGCTTGATCGTTGTCCCGAACATGCAAGGCCAGCTTCTGCATTTTGACCAGCTTAATGTAGGGGATCAGCTTGATAACCTCTTCGAGTCCGGACTTTAATCCATTTTCGTCCAATCCTTCGCCTTTGCCGATAGGCCCTAATTCCTCTATCTTTTTGCTAAATTCATGCATGGTATTGGCGAAACGGATGCCTTCGCCGGCCGAGACCCATTCAATTCTTAGTCTTTCGGGATTCACTCCAATGTGCTCCAGTAATTTCTTACAGAGCTGAACCATGCTCAAAGCATCGAAATTTCCCTCTGTAATATAATGGCAGTCGCCCAGATGGCAACCGCCGACAAACACCCCGTCCTGGCCGTTTGCGAAGGCCCGGAATATATGCAACAGGTCGGCTCTGGCCGAGCACATCACCCTTATCAGTTTAATATAAGGGGGGTACTGAAAACGAGAGACTCCCGCCAGGTCCGCCCCGCCGTAGCAACACCAGTTGCATATAATGCCTATCAGCCTTGGTTTGAACTTGAGTTCCGTGCTCATGCTTATCTCACTCCCGAAGCGGTAAGAGCTGCTTTCTTCAATATGGATTTCTAGACATTAGAGTTCGCCGCGTTAATTTGGCTCAATATCTCGTCATCGGTATAGTGCTTCAGTTGAATCGCCCCGGTGGGGCATTTCGAGTTACAGAGACCATCTCCTTTACAGAGGATGGGGTTAATCCCGGCCTTTTTGCCCAGCCGTGTCTCATGAAGCTCTATGGCGCCATAGGTGCAGGCCGAGACACACGCCCCGCAGGCGAGACACCTGGATTCGGTGATCTCACACACAGAGCCGGAGGCCATGACCGTATCCTGGGAGAGCAGGGTTAAGACCCGGCCGGCCGCCCCATACGCCTGGCTGACGGTTTCCGACAAAAGCTTGGGATAGTGACCTATCCCGCACAGGTAAATGCCTTCGGCCCCAAAGTCGACAGGTCTTAATTTGACATGCGCTTCCTGGAAGAAGCCGTCCGGCCCCAAAGAGACCTTGAATAATCCGGCGATTTCCTTGCTTCCGGCCGAGGGGATGACGGCGGCGGCTAAAACGAGTAAATCAGCATTTAGTTCAAGCTTCTTGCCTAAAATAGGATCGGTCACGGTCACCCGTAAACTGGGCCGGCCGTCTCCCTCCACCGCTTCCACCTGAGGCTTATCTTGCGGCTGATAGCGGATGAACCTGACCCCTTTACTTGCCGCTTCCCGGTAATAATCTTCTTTAAACCCATACGTCCGCATATCCCGAAAGAGAATGTCGATATCTATCTGCGGGGCTATCTCTTTTAGTTTCAAGGCATTCTTCACGGACTCGCTGCAACATATCCGGCTGCAGTAATTTCTGTCTTCGTTTCGGCAGCCGACGCATTGGATCATGACCAGGCTCTCGGAGTTCATCAGCCTGGGTTCGGCCATGGTGATCAGCTCCTCCAACTCCAGGTGGGTCAAGACCCGGTCATCCTGTCCATACAGGTATTCCGTGGGTTGGTAGACTTCAGCTCCGGTGGCGATGACGGTGGCGCCATGCTTTATCTCGGTCAGCCCTCTGTCGGACTTGACCCTGGTGACGAAATTTCCGACATAGCCGGCCGCCTCGGTGATTGTCGCGCCGGAGTAGACGTGTATTGCGGAATGCTGATAAACCTGGTGGATTATATCTTGTAAATATGCTTGCACATCCAGACCTTCCAGGGTGTAATGAAGCCTACGCGCCAACCCGCCCAGGTGTGTCTCCTTTTCCACCAGGTAAACCTCATGTCCCTGTTTGGCTATGCTGAGGGCACTGGTCATGCCGGCCAGGCCGCCTCCGACCACTAGAGCCGTTTTGTTGACCGGCAGATCAAATTCCTGTAACGACTCCAAATGACAGGCTCGGGCGACCGACATCCGGATGATGCCTTGGGCCTTTTCGGTGGCCTCTTCCTTTTCTTTGGAGTGGACCCAGGAGCAATGTTCTCTAATGTTGGCCATCTCGAAGTAGTATTGATTAATGCCGGCTTCCCGAAGGGTGTCACGGAACAGCGGCTCATGCGTCCTGGGGGTGCAGGCGGCGACAACCACGCGATTCAGCCCTCTTTCCCGGATATCCTTGGCTAAGGTCGCGGCGGCTTCACTGGAGCAGATAAAGAGGTTTTCTTCCGCATGAACCACATGGGGTAAAGTCAAGGCATAATCAACTGTGGAGGGAACATTGACCACTCTTCCGATGTTGGCTCCACAATGGCAGACATAGACACCGACCTTCGGCTCCTCTCCCGCGACATCTCTTTCCGTGGGATAGATCCTCGCCTTAGACAGCTTCCCTCGGCGGTAGTCCAGGAGTTCGCCGCATTGGGACCCGGCCCCGCAGGCGGTCAAAACCGACTCGGGGATATCTATCGGACCCTGGAAGGCGCCGCTGATAAAAATTCCGGGGCGAGAGGTCTGCATAGGATTAACCGGACTGGTTTTGCAGAACCCGTGAGCATTGAGCTCGATGCCGAACTTGTCGGCCAGGGCCTGGGCATCAGCCGGAGGATTCAACCCCACGGATAATACCACCATGTCGAATTCTTCCTCTTTTACCTCTTCGTGGGGAGTGGAATATCTTAAAGAGACATTCTTGCTGACCGGGTCCTCCTTGCCTAACGATACATAGCTGCGGATAAATCGAACCCCCGGAAGTTTCTCCGTTCTCTGATAGAATCGTTCGAAATCTTTGCCATAGGAGCGAATATCGTTATGGAATATGGTACACTCGGCCTCAGCGTCATGGTCTTTGGTCAAAATGACCTGTTTTTGAGTATACGTACAGCAGACGGCTGAACAATAGCTGTTATCACCCGGAGTAACCCGTCTGGAATCCAGGCGATCTTGTGGGGATGCTTCTTATCGGAATCCCGCAGGATCTCACCTTCGTATGGTCCGGTGGCGCATAACAGCCGTTCATAGTCAAGACTGGTGACCACGTTCGTCATCGTTCCGTAGCCGTATTCGTTCCTCAATCTAGGGTCAAATGTATCAAGGCCCGGAGATAGAATTATCGCCCCCACTTTTACTTCTACCTTCTCCGCCTTTTGATCTAAATTTATGGCCCCGGTCTTACAGATTGATGCGCAAATACGGCATTTCTTGCCTTTAAGGTACAGGCAGCTTTCGTCTATGTAGGGGACCAGGGGAATGGCTTGTGCGAAGTAGATATGGATGGCCTTGTTCTTCGATATTTCCTGATTAAATTGATCAGGGTACTTGACCGGGCAGTATTCGACACAGACGGTGCACCCCGTGCATTTGTCCACCTCGATGTATCGGGGCTTTTTGACCAGGGTGACTGTGAAGTTTCCGGCGTTCCCTTCTACACCGCCCACCTCGGTATAGGTCAGTATCTCTATATTGGGATGTCTGTTACATTCAACAAATTTAGGAGATTCAATGCACATGGAGCAGTCGTTGGTGGGAAAGGTCTTGTCAAGCTGGGCCATCTTGCCGCCGATGGTCGGTGATTTCTCAACCAAATAAACCTTAAAACCCGCAGTGGCAAGATCAAGAGCGGCCTGAATGCCGCTAATCCCTCCACCGACAACCATCACATCTCCAAAATTGCTGTCTGCGAGAATCTGTTGAATCTGTCTGTTAACCGACTCTTTTTCCACTTTTCCATATCCTCATCAAGTTTCTTTGCCCAATAAACCATTTATAACCTGAGTTCGACGAGTTTCTTAATTAACTACAAGAAATGTATCCGCAGATTTCGCAGATGAACGCAGATTGATTAGACCCACAGGTGCCTGCGATAATTTGTTTTTTTTAATCTGCGCAAATCGGCGCAATCTGCGGATTGAATAATTGCCCATGACGCTAATCGCTTAGCATGCTCGCCGAACTCAGGTATTTATACGATAATTTTGTGAAATCCTTGAGTTGCGGGCCTGCCGCGACATTACAGGATTAACCTGCCAGATTCGAGGGTGGCCATGTCATAGGGGCAGGAAATTTGGCCTCGCCCGAATTTGTTGCTGATGTAACCGACAATCAGAGCCAGTTAAGAGGGTTGGCGGATAGAGCTACAAAGTAGCTATAAAATATTTCAATACGAGATATAGGACATCCCAGCATTTGTCAAGAAAAAAACCCAACCCAGGGGAAAGGCTCCGCCGGAAAGGGCTCAAAACGGGCATGGAATTCCAAACAACCGTTAAAGATTTTCCAAATAGGTTGAAAAGTCTGCACATTCCTTCAGATGCGTCAATTCGGGTAATTATAGACGCCATTCAGGTGGAACCGGAGCAAAAGGTTCAAGAGTCAGGGGAACCAGAAGAGAAGAAAGACCGGTGGGCAAGTAGTTGCAAAAATAAGTAAAGCTGATCCTCTTAGGGGCAGGTCGGAAGACCTTAATAAAATTATTCGTGAATTCAGAGATCAATGTCGTTGACTTAAGCGACGAACAATCGTGCCAACTTTTTTAAAATAGACCATTCCGCATAAGCCCCAACGGGGCTTAATCGAAATTAACCATTTATTAGAATAGGATCCGATGACCCTCTGCAAGTCAATGACATTGTGCTACTATTAACCAGGAGTTCCACATCGGGACAGGCCGGGGCGTTTAGGATTTCAGCAGGTGTGCCGGTTTGCAAAACTTTGCCGTTGACGCAAATAATGAGCTTGTCCGCCAGAGTCAACGCTTCAGTCAGGTCATGGGTCACCAGAACGGCCGGGATGGGGAAATCCCGTCTGATTTGCTGGAGAAAATTCTGCAGTTCGATGCGGAGCGGGTTATCGCAGGCGGAGAACGGCTCGTCGAGAAGAAGTGCGTCCGGCCGCCGAATCAAAGCCCGGGCAAAGGCCACGCGCTGTTTCTGTCCACCCGATATCTCATGAGGAAACTTCCGCTCTAATCCTGAAAGCATAAATTGTTCGATCATTTCTTCCGCCCGTTGTTTCCGATCATCCCGCCCCAGTCCATGAGCGCCGTAGAGGATGTTGTCTTTGACGGTCATGTGTGGAAAAAGCGCCAGGTCTTGGAATACGTAGCCGAATGAACGTTTCTGCGGAGAAAGGTCGATGCCCGCCCGGTTATCGAACAAGACCCGTCCATTCAACTGAATGAACCCTTCATCCGGGGCCATAAGCCCGGCGAGCATCTGCAGAGTCATGGACTTGCCCGCTCCCGAATACCCGAACAGGACGGCCAGTTCATTGCCGATTGACCACTCCGTATCAAGCGTGAAATTCCGGAGGACTTTTTTTCCCTTGAAAGATAGACTCACGATAAGACCCGCTTGTTCAGCTTATTGGCGATATACAGGAACAGCGCCGCG
>JADFYA010000019.1:0-522 GCA_015233285.1 Deltaproteobacteria bacterium
TGATAATAGCCTGGATATTTCTTATTAAAAGGCACGCCGATACCCAGCAGAATAGCCATAGGAAAGACCAGTCCGAATAGGACGCCGGTCAATCCGCTTAACTTTGTTGCTGTTCATCATCGGACTGCCGGCCTTTGGCCAGGCCCAGAGCGACCTGGACAAGGAACAACAGGCCCGAGAGCACCTTTTTCAAGCTAAAAAAATGATGGATTTCGGTAAGTACTTTGAATCTCTGGAGCAGTGTCAAACGGCCTGGGAGCTTTCCCCGGATACCAAAACCCAGGGTGAAGCTCTCCTGGCCCAGGCTGCGCTTATGTCCATTTTCCTAGATGCACCAGAGGCAGCCCTGGGCGTCTACCATGAGATCCTGGCCAAATATCCCCAATCCGCAGAGACCGCATTATTTAGGGAGGGACTTTTGCTCCTGGAGTTAGGCCGGACCGCCGAGGCTGAAGCCGGACTCCTCTCCTACAAAAAAAAATATCCCGCGGGCGAATTCCTGACCCAGAGTGAGACTTTGCT
>JADFYA010000019.1:558-19552 GCA_015233285.1 Deltaproteobacteria bacterium
GGGGGCCTACCGCCCGGGGCCCCGCTGGGGAGCAGCCCCCAGGTGCGGGTGTGTCTCTGCCTGACCGACGGCGAGGCCACCATCAGGGGGACTCAAGCCACTCCGATTCAAGCCTCCGACCTCGAATCTAAAGATAGCTTCAAAATCAAGGCGGCGGGTGACCAGCTCTTTGTCAATGGCCTCCCCTCCAAGCAAAAAAAGATTACGTTTCAAAGTGACAGCCCGCTGGGCATCAACTGCGGCATCAAGCGGAAACAGGTCCGGGGCAGGCTGGTGGCCGGCCTGGAAAACGGCAAGCTTCTTATCGTCAACTTAATTGACCTGGAAGACTACCTGTTCTCGGCGGTTACTTCAGATGCCAATTCGTCCTGGCCGCTGGATACCCTCAAGGCCCAGGCGGTCATAGCTCGGACCTATGCTCTGTACCAACAACTCCATCGGCAGGACTGGACTTATGATCTGGTGGATGACGAAGGTGAGCAGATTTATTCCGGGACAGCCCGGGAGCATCCCAAGGGGCGACAGGCGGTCAGAGAGACCAAAGGGACGATCATCTCTTATCAAGGGCGCCCGATCCTGGCCGTCCGGAACTCTAATAGTGGGGGGCATACGGCAGACTCAGGTGAAGTTTTTGGCCTGCCCAAACCCTACCTGGTGGCCCAGCCGGACCCCGAGAGTCTCAAGGGGAAAATGGCGCGGTGGCAGAGAAAAATAACCCCGTCTCAGATAGAAGCCGCCCTGGCCGCCAAAGGACTTAAGGTAACCGGGCTGAAAGATATCAATCCAGCCGTCAAAGGGACCTGCGGCCGAGTGATTAAAATGAGTCTGGTCTCGGCTAAGGGCACGGCGACCTACCGGACCAGGACCGTCCTCAGCAGCCCCCTGAACTTTCCGGAAATCCTAATAGACGTTGAGCATCGAAATAATCAATTCATTTTCAGCGGCCGCGGCCTGGGGCATGGTGTCGGCTACTCCCAATGGGGTGGGGCCACCCTGGGCGACACTATGAACTATGAAGCCATCCTGAAATTCTACTATCCCGGCACGACCCTGACGAAAATGTGGTGACGCGGCCGGCCGTCTCATCATCCCCCGCCTCAGCCTATCCCCTCTGCCCTTCAGATGTATAAGCCAATGCGATGAAATCACCTGATTATAATCAATGCCGGCCGGCCCGATACACGGCTGTAATTCAATTCAAAAAAAGATAAGAAAATTGTTGACATCTATAACGCAATGCGTCATAATGAGTCCAGGTTTGCGATGCACAATGAATTGATCGTAACCCGACACCAATCTTAAATTATTCTTTAGGAGGTAATTACCCATGAATACTACAGACGTTTCCGTTGAAATCATCGCTTCCGCAGAATCTCCTTATTTCGTTATCAGGACAGTCAGGAAAGCGGCCGAAACCTGCACCGCAACAGTGAAGGATTGCCACGAAAAATACCTGCAAAAAAGGCTTGATTCCGGCAAAGACTTCATTGAGGCCAGAGTCAAGAAGATAACCGACCTGACTGACAAGGCAGTGGAAACGATTCAGGGCGTCAAGAAAGACGCCGTTGATGCGGCTGAAAAGGCTATCGAATCAGGGAAGGATTTCTTTAAGAAGCTTCCCTGTTATCAAAAGCTGGAAGATAAAGTCAAAAGCGGACTGGGAAACATCTCTCACCTGATCAACTTACCCAATAAACAAGACATCGACCGGCTGAATGCCGCGGTTGAAGTCCTCAACAACAAGGTGGATGCACTTAACAAAAAACATGTCGGATAGCCAAGATCAAAAGGTCTGATTGATCCTCCGGCGGACAGGCCGGATTTCATCTTAAAACCATGGCCAAAATATAACCCAATTCTCCTGAAGCCTGTTTCAGGTCTTATTATCAAGTGAGGAAGCTATGCGCCAGATACGAAAATATCCCAACCGAAAAATGTACGATACTTCTGAAAAGAAGTACGTCACCTTAGATCAGGTGGCCGAGCTGATCAGGGCCGGCGAAGAAGTCAGAATAGTAGACAGCAAGACCGGTGATGACCTGACATCGGCGACTGTCTCCCAGATACTGGCCCGCGAAAAAAATACGAACCATGAAGAAGTTCCGCCGGGCTTGCTGATTGGTCTACTCCAAAAAGGCCGAGGCGCCGTTAGTGAATACACCAAGAAGTACTTTTCCCTGTGGCAGGGCGCGGTGACCATGGCCGAAGACGAGATTGACAAGGTAGTCGGCCGGCTGGTCAAAGACAAAGAGATATCCGAGTCGGAAGGTAAGACGTTGAAGGAAGACATTCTTGACCAGGCGGCGGGATTAAAGAAATGGATCGGGGATAAGATCGACCAACGGATAAGTGAAGTCTTCGGCAAAATGAACCTGGCCAGCCGAGATCAGATCACAGAACTCACGAAAAAGATCGAAGCATTGACGGCATTAGTCGAAGAATTGGAAAAACCGCGGGCCGGGTCAGCCAAAGACTCCAGCCTCCAGACGGTACATCCGGATTCACACCTGGATTCGGACGAGTTGGATGATCAGACAGACGACCTCCCGGAACGCCGGACAGCTCAGATTTAAGGTTGGGCCATCTCGACATCACCTTTCGGCCCTCTGCGGCACCCCCCACTTGATCGCCTCAACTGCGCAACCGGCCATGGTTGAGCCCCTTCCAACAAAGGGTAACCGGATGCAGAGAACCAGCCGTCTCTGTGTCCGGTCCGTCCAGCGGTTCAATTATTCCAGTATTCCAGCAAAAGAGTTTCTTTGATGTAATCCGAAATTGGGCAAAAAGAATCGGCGCAGAGACACCGGACTTGGATTGTTTCCGTCCTGGTGACCCCGCGCCGAATGTGATAAACATGGGAAATGGGGCAGCGGTTAGATATTGCCGGCCATAATCAAACCAAAGACCATGGCAAACAAGGCAAAGCTTTCAACAATACCAACTGCGGCAAAGCACTTTCCAAAGATTTCAGGCTTTTTGGATGAAGCGAGAATACCCGTGGCGGCAACTTTACCTTGGAAAATAGCGGAGACCATAATACCCAAGCCGCAGAACAGACCGATTCCAAACAGAGCCAGGCCGGCTTCGGCTTTGACTTTACCTAAAAGAACGAACATTAAAACGACACCGTAAATCGTCTGGGAAGACGGAGCAGCGGAAATACCGATAAACTTTCCGTGACCTTCTTCAACCTTAGCCATAACCCCGTGAGAAGCTGCACCAGCCACACTACAACCGATCGAGCTTCCAATAGCAGGAAGACCAACTGCACATGCACAACCAGCAAATCCAAGTAGAGACCAAATATCCATGCCTTTTTCTCCTATCCTTTTCTTTAATTTCTAGTCTTAATTTGTCGGAAGGGTTTAAACGGTAACCCGTCTCCTCCAAAGCTCCACCGATACCATTCGAGAAAATTTAACCTGAGTCCATGAATGACGCCACCCATGATACCTAACAACAGGTTAACCGCGTGTCCAGCCAGCAGGATCAATGCTGCAAAAACATATCCTGCATACGGCACGCTTTTCGCGATGTCTGCGGCCAGCATGTTGAAGGTCTGGGACATGTACACCGTGGCAATGCCCAGGGCGAAAAGCCGCAGATAGGACAGTACGTCCGAAAAAACCTGCACGACGCCCAACATGCCGTTAAGTCCCCCCAGTATCCTAAACAACACCTGTTTGCTGTTAGAAGAGAACAGGAAGACGATAAAGAACCCGGCCATCAGTCCATAACGGGCCGACTCTACATCCACGCCATGCTTCATCTTGTTGTAAGTGACAAAGAATCCCGTCCAGATAACCACCACCCAACCCAAACTCGCCAAGTCACGGGTATTCTTTAACTTAATGAGCAAGGACAGAGAGATGTGAGTCATCCCGATCAGGATAGACAGGACCATGGCTTGATTCTGCCCCTCTTTGCTGTTCATATCTACTAAAAGTAGCTTCTGCAAGGGGTTGTCAGGGGCAAGTGTAACGCCGAAGTAACTGACGGTCATCATGCCATAAGCAATAGTTGTGAAACAAAGTATATAGGTTAACCGGAAGAACCGGACGGCAAAGGGAGATTTGCTATTTACTTTCTTTTGCAACCAGAACGTAATTGCCAGCATTGTCAACCCGTAGCCCGCATCGCCGATAATCATACCGAAGAATATGGAGAAACAATACAACACGAGAGGGCTGGGATCGAAGTCCTGATAGCTCGGGAAAGAATAAACCTTGACTAAATCTTCCCCGGAATCGAATACTGCCGGGTTCTTCAGCAGAACCGGTACAGTTTCGTGAACCTGCGGTTCTTCACTATAGTAATGGACCGTGAAGGTTGTCCCGACCTTGGCCATAAGTTCTGCCTCCGGCAACGGAGACCAGACCTTAAGGATAAAGAGCCGATCGGACAATTCGAGTTGTGTGTTCATTAAGGCGCGACTGTATTCGACTGAGTTGGTCAGCATCGCTTCGGCATCGATCAGCGTATCCAGGTGCTTAGCCAGGGAGATATAGTCTTGTTCGACTTGTTTTAAGTCTGCTTCTTTGGTCTCTATCTCCTTAGCCAGCTCGGAAAGGCCGCGTTGAGGAAGCTTCTCCTCAGGCATTTCCAACTGGATGGGTAACGTTGATGCAGTGACGAAACAAATTTCACCCCTGTGCTCGGCAACGACACGATAATAAATGTCTTTTAAGGGCAAGGAGCTAAATGCTTTTTGGGAAATCCGGAAAAACTGAACATGCAGGCCCTTATCACGTAGAATATTCAGATCGTCGACATTAAAGTCGCCCCAAGGCGTTAAGACGGCGAGGTCCTTTTTCAGGGCCACAACCTCCGTCTGGAGCCGACTCTCTTTTTGACCCAAATTCTCACGATCAGTGACTATAGCCTTGTAATTAATCTTTTTATCAGTTTTTTCCGCCGTCCCCTTTTTGCTCAGGAACACGCGCGCCTCAGTTACTCGAGCCAATTCTTTGGCCAGGTCCGCCGGTTCAACGGGTTCAGGAGGATTGATCAGGTGGGTTACCCCAATCTCCTGAAGCCGCTTAATAAAGCGGTCCTTTTCCTTCTCGATCCCCACAAAAGTAACTTTTTTCATGGGAACGATCATTTATATTACCTCCTGTTCCTGAATCTTGGCCTTGGCTAATTTGGCCCGGCCAACGGCAGCGGTTTCTTCGTCACCCAAGAATATCTTGATCTTTCTAATATTCTCTTTTAATTCCGGGATCAGCTTTTTCTCGAAGAGATTGCACCGTTGGGTTGTGGTCCTGAGTTCTTCCCGAATCAGAGACTCCTTTTTCAACAAGACGCGCAGTTCTTCTCGAGTGGAAACGAGTTGTTTCAACGCATCCGTGGCTGGATCAAGCCAGCTAGGGGTGGCGAAAAGGGAATAAGGAAAATCTTTGAAAATTACTTCCTTGAACTCAGGAACTTCTACACCGGCAATATTGTCCGAATCCGTCCGGACCTCTTGGATCTGGATGTAATCATTGATGTCCACCAAGAAATCCGACAGATAGCGGGACCAGGGCCGAATCGAGGCCGCTACCTCAGCCAACATCCGGCGCTTTTCCTCAATGACAGGCTCCATTTGGCGGATGACGAGCTGCAACTGCATTTTCTTTAGTTGCAAAATGGGCAAAAACTTTTCGTACTTCGCCCGAGCGTCACGTTGCGCCTTGAGAGCTGTCTTATTGTACTTGAGTTTCTCAGCCATGGATTCTTAGCCCTCTAGGCAGCTTTCTGGATTTTCGCTTTATCAGACCAGTACTTCTTGGTCAGGTTTTCTTTCAACCCGGTCTGGACCGGATCAAAATGCCGTCCAAGAATGTCCCAGCACTTATCTAGGGCCTCTTCGATGGGGATGTTCACGTTAAGGTCCATCAATTCCCGCTCGAAGTCACCACCGTAAGCCAGCAAGGTTTCGTCCCACTTGGAGAGCTTAAACCCCATGGCGATCTTGTTTCGAGATTCACGACAGTCGGAATACAACCGGATCATGGTGTTCATGATATCGTTGTGATCTTCCCGAGTAGTCTTGGACACAACATTTTGTTTCAACCGGCTCAACGACCCGAAAGGATCAATGGCGCCATGGTGCAGATAGAACTGACCCTCGGTGATGTACCCGGTATTGTCTGGAACGGGGTGGGTTACGTCATCGCCGGGCATGGTGGTCACGGCCAGAATCGTGATGTCGCCCAATCCTTCCATATCCACAGCCTTTTCATACCGTGACGCAAGCTGGGAATAGAGATCGCCGGGGTAACCACGGTTACTGGGGATCTGCTCCATCGAAATGGAGATTTCCTTTAAGGAATCGGCAAAGTTGGTCATATCGGTCAGCAGGACCAGGACCCGCTTGCCGGATTCAGCAAAGCGTTCCGCCACGGCCAGAGCCATGTCGGGGACCAGCAAGCATTCCACCACGGGGTCGGAGGCCAGGTGCATGAACATGATAACCCGGTTCATAACGCCGCTCTCTTCAAATACCCGCTTAAAGAAGGTGAAGTCGTCAAACTTAAGTCCCATGCCGCCAAGAATGATGATGTCCGCTTCAGCCTGCATCCCAACCCGGGCCAACAAAGGGTTGTATGGTTCGCCAGGGATGGAGAAGATGGGTAACTTTTGGCTTACCACCAGCGAGTTGAAAACATCGATCATGGGGATATTGGTTCGAATCATGCTCTTGGGGATGATCCGGTTGGCCGGGTTGAAAGACGGACCGCCTATCTCGATCTCTTCTTCCACCGGATCCGGTCCACCGTCGATGGGAACACCACTACCGTTGAAGATCCGGCCCAACATGGAGGGCCCGTACTTAACCTGCATCGGGTGTCCCAGGAAGCCGACTTTGTCATCGGTAGAGAGCCCTTTGGTTCCGCCGAAGACCTGTAGGGCAACCAGATCGCCCGATACCCGGATGACCTGGCCCAAGGTGGATTTCCCCGGGGATTGGATCAACGCCAGCTCTCCAAGACCGATGCCTGTAGCATGCAACGTGGCTATATTACCGGTGATTTCTTTGATCTTGGTGATTATCTCTCTCACGGTTTAGCTCTCCAGAAATTGATTAATCTGTTGTTCATAACCCTTGAACTCTTCACTGTCCCACACCGAATAGTTCCAGTTCCGGAAAAGTGAGGTCAACCGGAAGAAAAGATTCCGGGCTTCGTCTTTATCTTTAGGCACGATTTCTTTTCTTATGATGCTGCGGATCGTCCGGAAAACGTAGACCTGCCGTTCCATGGTATTGTAGGCGTCGACTGCGTCAAAAGCGTTTTGTTGGAGATAAACGGCATCCAAGAATTCTGATTTAAGGAACAAGATAAAGTCACTCATCGATGTTCCTTCTTCGCCCACGACGTCCATTCTCTTCCTGACTTCACTACCGTTGAAGATGGTCTTCTGGGCATCTTTGATCATTTGAATCCACTCGGGATCGATCTTATCTAAGGTCTCTCTCATCTGATCGGGATACTTAGACCAGGAGGTCAACGGATCGATGGCCGGGAACCGCCGGGCGTTGGATCGAGCCCAGGTCAGACCCAAAAAGGCGCCGACCACGGCCAGGGTGCCCTGGGTGACCGGCTCTTCAAAGTTACCGCCGGCAGGTGAGACCGTCCCGATAACACTGACTGAGCCGGTGCGGCCGTCTTTTAACCGAACCAAGCCGGCCCGCTCATAGAACTCAGCGATACGGGATTGGAGATAAGCCGGGAAGGCTTCTTCACCGGGTATTTCTTCCAACCGGCCGCTCATTTCACGCAGAGCCTGGGCCCAACGGGAAGTGGAGTCAGCCAGAATTAGGACATGGAGACCCATCATGCGGTAGTATTCGCCCAAGGTGATGGCGGTGTAAATAGACGCCTCACGAGCGGCCACCGGCATGGAAGAAGTGTTACATATAATGATGGTCCGTTCCATCAAGGTCTTGCCTGTGTAGGGATCGACGAGATGGGGGAACTCACGAAGAGTTTCAACAACTTCACCGGCCCGCTCACCACACGCGGCGACGATGATGATGTCGACGTCGGCGTAACGGGAGATGATCTGCTGCAATACCGTCTTGCCGGAACCAAAGGGGCCGGGGATACAGGATGTGCCACCCTTGGCTACAGGATAGAAGGTATCGATAATCCGGCACCCCGTGACCAGCGGCTCTACCGGAAGCAACCGTTCATCGTATTTCTTCAGGGGTATCTTGATCGGCCATTCCTGGACCATGTTCAGATCGAAGGTCTTGCCTTGACTATTTTCGACCGTGGCGATGGTTTGAGCGACCGTGTATGAACCAGGGCTAGCCATCCAGGTGATCTTGGCTTGACCGATGAAGTTAAAAGGAACAAATATCTGGTGGGTAAAAATACCTTCGGGGACGGTTCCCAACAAGCTGCCGGCCTCAACGGCCTCACCGACTTTGGCGATGGGAGTGAAATCCCAGGGGGTGGCCCGATCCAGAGCGTCCAGGTAAACACCACGTTTTAAGAACAGGCCGGTTTTTTCAGCTAGCTGCGGCAGCGGGTTTTGAAGTCCGTCATAGATTTGCTTAAGCAGCCCCGGTCCTAATTCAACCACCAGAAGATCGCCCGTGTATTCAACCACGTCACCGACTTTGATGCCCCGGGTGTCTTCGAAGACCTGCATATAGCATTGATCACCGCGCACCCGAATGACCTCAGCTTTGACCCTTTGATCACCGGTGACCACATACGCCACCTCATTTTGACGAACATTCGTCTCGAATGAGGCGGTAATCATATTTCCGTAACCTGCAACAACTCTTCCCTTGACAAAAGACATATTAGAATCCCTCCAATTGCTGGACGATGTCCATCCCTCGTTCCTCGCTTAAGGCAAGGTTTCTTTCCAGGAGTTGGAGCTTCAGGGCGTAGGCCAAGATCACGTCAAAGTCAAAATCGACCGTCTCGGTCTTTTCGTCGAGGTAATCCCAGATAATCCGGTCAACCGACTCTTCGAGTTGGGCCGGATTCTTGACTGTCAGAAGACGATCAATCCAGGGATAGTCCTTGCCTAGGCCAAAGTCTTCGGCGCCGCTCTTAGAAAGGGTATCCACCACATCCCCCTCCCCGACCAAAAAGTCGGCTGGAGAGAGCCCTTTTTTCCGAGCCCGGACAGCGGCCAGGATGTTGCGAAGCTCTTTTTCGAACTGGAAGTAGGCCAGCAAAAAGGCGTTGTCCGTCTGTGACGTGACGTAGTCATAATACGTCTCATACAGCCGGTCAAGATTCTTGGGGGTGGCCCCTTCTGAAGCACATGCCTCAAAGAAGTCCGCAAAGAATTCTTCCACATCTTTGGGCGACTTAATCTGGTCTTTCCAAAACTCCCGGTCATATAATGTGTTTTCGATTGGTGTGTCTCTCCCGGTAAGTAACTTCTCGATAAGAGAGATGTCCCGGGCTAAGATTACTAGTTCCAACTGGCGCCTGTCTTTTTCTGTGAAATTAGACATTTCAGACAGTAACTCGGCCAGGCGCAACTTTAGTTTTTTGTCTTCCCGGCTTAGTTCGGGAAGATATGAAACCAGAAAGTAGTATTTCATTTCTGCGCCACTTCCCTGATGTTTATGTTCTTAAAGAATTCCCGGAATCTAGGTGATAGATACCGCAGGAACATCCCCAGAAAGGCGTCATCAGTAAAGTCAAGTTTGACGGTTCCGTCGATCTTGCCGATCATAAAGCCAAATTCCACCCCGTCACTCTGGAGGTTTAGACCAATATGTCCGCCATCTTCCTTATCAGCATGAGATCTGATCAGCTCCATGGCGAAATCGACAAGCTTCTCCTGCTGTTCTTTGGAGACCAGTAACTCAACTTCACTGCGATCCGGGTGCTTCACGTATTCATGGATGCAGGTGGTCAGAAGAACCTGAAGAAACTCCGTATTGTCTAAGACGTCGTCGAGTTTTTGTTTGAGGGGCAGGGTAATGAGATTTGTTTCAATGACTTTTTTGAGGTTGGTGACAAATTGGGAGGCGGCGATTTCCATGGAGGATTGCAGTTGCTTCAAACGCTTATCTGCATCTGCTTTAGCCTCGGAAACGATGTCTTCCGCTTCTGATTTGGCCTGGGCAAGAATTTGGTCAGCATTTTTCTTGGCCTCCTCAATAATCTGGCGGGAGGCCTCCTCCCCGCTCTCCACCCCTTGTTTCTTTAAAGTTTCAATTAGTTCCTTTAACTTGGTGTCCGTCATATCACTTATCCTCGTTCATCTAGCATGGAATCAAAAAAAGGTTACGGCCTGAACTGTTTACTGGTATCCATATACTTCCAGCCATGGCCGGACCTTGTCCTAAGATTCTGCGTTCAACCTGTTTTTTTGATCTGGCGATTAGTCATCAAAAAGTCATAATTGCTTTTTTTTGAATCCGCTGAAGGTGTTAAGTCCGCCTACCTCCGCGTGGTTTCGCACCTTACCCTAAAGAAGAAAAGAAAGCAAGGGTTTTTGGATTTTTTTTTCGGATTAACCGGAAAATTCTCCTGGTGACCAATAAATTATTTAACAACAGCATGTTATCAGCAAAATTCAGCCGCCGAGATGGCCGATTCGGCTATGCTTGAGAAAAAGTTCACATAAACAGGCCTGCCCATCCCCTCCTGATTGACGTCGGACCGCCCCTGAGCTGATCCCGGGACAAGGACAATGCGCCTAAAAAGGGAGTCTTTCAGCGGCGATTTGAAACCGTCCGCTCCGAACCATAGAGACCCGGGTCAAGCCATTGAAAAAATCAGTTGACTTGAAAATGCAATTCCTCAAATTCCGGTTTGCCGGCGTAGCGACCGAAAAACAAACCGGGGACCTGATCAATTTGCTCAAATATTTCCTTCGGCGCCATGATCCCGGCCCGATGCAGAGCCTTGACGATAGCCCCAGGCGGGGGCGGACACCCCTTTACTTCAATCACTTCATTGATCTCAGGATTATTCCGATTAGCCCGGACCATACACTTTCCCAGTAGGATGGTCTTTTTCTTACCGGGAGATGGTTTCATCCGTTTTCCAGTCAGGACTTCCACATCGTCAAAGGGAGTTCCGGCCCAGGCCTGGGCAATGGCCGCCAGGACCACCCCGTTGAGACCGGAACAGTACGTGCACAAAGAAAGATCATACTTTGGATAAGCCAGACCTTGAATACCCATCTTGGTCAGAAACCGGGGTAGGGAGCCGCTTTCGTCGTAAGGAAAATCGAATTCGTGCCGGGCGGCCACAGATTCCAAGGCCTCCCCGACCAGCGTCACATCAGACAGATCAAGAGTCCGCTGCCGGGCGTGGGCGGCGTGGACCAGATGGGGCACATGACCTGGTTCATAACCCAAGATCATTGCTCCCACCTTGTCCACCGAAAGGATATCCGAAGACGCGGCCAGGATATTGCTTCTGCGGATCCGTCCATCAAAGCTGGGCCCCCGTTCGTTGGTATAAATACCGTCAAGCAGGGTAAAAATCGGAGGCATGGGGTCGGCCAGTTTGGAAATCATGTAGTTTAGATCAAAAACCGGGTCAGCGGCATGGCACCTTTTCCGGGAATTGATATCGATGGTTCCTTTAAGGTTTTTGATTCCAAGGCTGACCACGGTTTGGGCATGCGTCTTGAGCACGGGAAGATCCACCACGAAGTCGCTATGCAAGATATCGGCATTAAAATTCAGTGTTACCCCGTCGCCCAAATTTACCGTTTCGAAGGGACGGGTGAACACATTAATATGCTTGACTCCATAACGAGTCAGGAGTGTTTCGTAGCCGAGGCTGGTAAAGGCATGGGCAATAGTCTCATTATCTCCGGGAGTCAAGGTCACCGTTCCTTCACCGATGGTGATGTCGTTGATCCCCCGTTCTTTGAGTACGATGACCAGGTCTTCCACCACTCGGGAGGTCGTGATCACACCCCATTTGGGGAAAGAAACGGCCCGGGTCCAAAAGACGATATTGGGTTTGATAAAAACTCTGGAACCGGGCCGCAACGCGTCGAGGCCATGGGACAAGTCGACCGCCCGCCGAACAGATTCCAACGGTTTTTCGTATCTAACGATGGCGACGACCGGTTTGTCCATCTCCCCTACCCTTAGGCAACCCTACAGAAGCTGCCCGCATCCTTCCCTGGCCATAGGATCAGCCGGATATCAGGCCGCCAACCCATGCCTCTTATGGTCTAACCACTTATATAGACCGACCTTATTTGCCCTTCGCTTCCGGGACCAGAATTTCTACTTTAGCCGTAGTCCTGACTTTATCAAGGTATTGCTTAAGGTCTTTCTGGGCCTTCTCCTGTTTTAAGTATTCAGTCAGTTTAGGTTTGACCTCGTCAAAAGAAACCTTAGTTTCTTTCTGTTTTTCAGTGAGTTTAATCAGATGGTAGCCAAAGTTGGTCTCCACGATTCCGCTCATTTCGCCCGGTTTCAAGGCAAAGGCGGCGTCCTCAAAAGGTTTGACCATCTGGCCCCGTCCAAACACGCCGAGATCTCCGCCCTGAGCAGCACTGGGGCATTGAGAATTTTCTTTGGCCAGGGCGGCAAAGTCACCACCAGCCTTAATTTTCTTCTCTATCTCTTCAATCTTCTTGCGGGCTTCAGCCTTTTTCTTGGCGTCATCTCCCGGTTCGGATTTGATCAGAATATGGCTGGCCTTGACCTGCTCCGGTTTCTTAAAGTAATCCGGGTGGGCGTCGTAATAGGCCCGCATTTCTTTTTCATCGACCTTGGCCTTTTCAAGAAACTCTTTATCAATATATTGTTTGATACACATCTCTCGTCTCATCTGAGTTTTGAATCCTTCTTCGGTCATGCCCATCTTGAGCAATGTATTCTTGTACTCCGCTTCATTTGGAAATCGTTCCTTAATACTCTTAATCTGACCTTCAACAGCAGCCTCATCAGCTTTGATACCTTTTTTTTGGCATTCTTGATAAAGTAACTCACGATTTATCAAGTTATCCATAACCTCTTTCCGCAACTCGTTAAGTTCCTTCTCAGCCGGTGGTTTTCCCATTTTAAAAAATTGTTGCTGGGCCCGGCCTAGTTCTTTTTCATAATCATCTCTTGAGATTACCGTGCCATTGACCACCGCCGCTTTGGCGTCGGCCACTTTCTTTTCGCCGACAGAGGCTGCCGGGGCCGCTTTGGGGTCAGCCGCTTTCGACTTCACTTCCGGGCTCTTCAATTCTTCCGCCGTCGCAATCAAGGGCATGGACAGAAAACCCAAGACTGCTACCACAACCAATAACCACCTTAAAATATCTTCCTGCATTAAAAACTCCTTTCGAGGTTAAATGAAAACTCCCAGCCGAACTTATCTGACTTGAAGTAATTACTCAGCATGTGATTCTTGCCTGGTCATAATTGACGTTTCCGGGGGCATCTGTTACCGGTTGCAATCTGCCGGTTACTCTATGAAGGCAACCAGCAAACATGTCAGGTCTAAGAGGGACAAATATGGCCGTTCAGATCTATATTGCAGTTCGATGCTGAATGCCGGCATCTTAAAAAAAAAGCAAACTGCCGCGGACACAGAGGCAAAGAGAGGGCACAGAAATATTAATGGGATGTTGAAACCACCTTAAATACCTCTGCATCCTCTGCAAAACCTCCGCATCCTCTGCGGTTCGCTTTTATATGAGTTCTCAATTATCGATAACCATAGTCCCGGGATTTTTCTCCTCATCTCCTCCCATCGACATAGGACCTTAGATCGACCATGTGACTATCGCAGAGCCCCAAGTCAGGCCGGCGCCAAAGGCAACTAACAATGCCCGATCGTCTTTTTTGAGCAACCCTTGCCGGTTGGCTTCGTCCAAAGCAATCGGAATCGAGGCCGAAGAAGTATTCCCATATTTGTGAACGTTCGTAAACACTTTTTCCATCGGAAAATTCAGGTTCCCGGCCATGGCTTGAATGATTCGAAGATTAGCCTGATGGGGGACAACCAAGGCAATATCTTCGCTAGTCAGTGAATTATGTTCCAAAGCCTCGGTGGCAATCGAGGACAGGCAGCCAATAGCCCTTTTAAAAAGCCGATTTCCTTCCATGCGCAAGTGAAATGGTTTTATATCGACATCTTGTAATACTTCCGGGAGATATTCATGGCCATACTGAGCATACAGAAGATCCCATAAGCTTCCGTCGGCCCTCAAATGCGTGGATAAGATGCCACCTCCATCAGAAGTTGCGGTAACCACAACCGCTCCTGCCCCGTCGCCTAATAAAACACAAGTCCCTCTATCCTGCCAGTCGACTATCGTTGAAAGCCGTTCCACTCCCAGAACCAACGCCGTCTTACAAGATCCTGCGCGGATGGCATCGTTAACAATGGACAAGGCATAGAGGAAGCCGGAACACCCGGCAGAAACGTCAAATGCGGCGACGCGATCAGCATTTAGGGTTTTTTGGAGCATACAAGCAGTGGACGGGAATTGCCGATCGGGTGTCACTGTCCCCACCACGATCATATCTATTTGATTCGGCTCAATGCCGGCCATGTCTAAAGCCTTTACTGCCGCTTGGGTGGCCAAATCGGTTGACGTCTCCTCCCGGTGCTTTGAGGCGATACGCCGTTCTTTGATCCCGGTTCGTCTGGTGATCCATTCATCCGTCGTGTCCACAATGGTTTCCAACTCTCTATTGGACAGGATCATCTGAGGTAGGGACGAACCGGTCCCCACAATGCTTGCTTGAAGGGCCTTTCCAGCCATCTTACTTCCTTTGATAAAGAGAATTAGTAATGGTCTCCTGAAGAGCTACGAATATAAGTAAAAGATTAGCAGGTGTCAATAATAATCAACCTTCTCGTGGAGTGCGAGGCTTGAAAAGGCATTAAACCACCTGCCGGGACCACCTGTTTATCGTGCTAAAATGTATAGAGTATGGCCCTATTTCAATCCACCTTCCGCCAAAATGCGATTTTTTGCCACTTGAGGCATCCTTAGTTGAGTTAAGACCCCTAAAGCCATCTATCATGTAGTCAGGCGGCGGTAAATCTCCGGTAGGCGGCGAGGCAGACTGGATGGATCATCAACAACAATATACCGGCCCGGACCATATACCCTTGGGAGATACTCAAGACCGTCTTTATCTAAAGTTACACAAACTGTTTTGATTCCATGAGTTCTTGCCTCAACCAGGGCCATTCGAGTATCTTCTCGGCCATAGTCGGATTCATAATTGTAGTCCTCGGGCCGGCCGTCGGTGAGCAAAAAAAGAACTCTCGCCTTGGCGGAAAAAGCCTTCAGTTTGGTGCCGGCATGACGAATGGCCGCACCGTCCCGGTTTTGCCCGCTTGAACTTAATCCGGCCAGACGACCGGCCACCCGGCCGAAAGATTCTTCGAATTCTTTGATGACATTCACCCGGACCTCTTCCCGGCCATTTCCGGAAAACGCCAGTATCAAATATGGGTCCCCCAACACCTCCAGGGCCCAGGACATGACAATTAAGGACGCCCGGGCCACCTCAAAGATAGTTGTCGGACTTCCAGCCGATATGGGACGCGAAGTGGACTCGCTGATATCCAGAAGAAATCCGGCACAGACGTCGCGGCGGTTGGCCTGCCACCGGTTATAGACCTTTAGCTCTGGATTCAATCCCGCAGCCATCGACGAAAAAACATCAACAGTTGCATCCAGGTCTACTTCTGAGCCATCCAGGCAATATTTCATCCGGCCGGTGTCTGCGGCCGTGAGAAGCTGAAAAGTTCTTTTTACCGCGGCGATAGTGTGTCCATAACGAGCTATAATGTCATAAATCTTTGTGCTGTCAGCTTCGGTTGCCGGTCCCTCGAAGACCGAACACCAACCCTTTTTATAATCTCCAATCTTCGTATCCCACTCATCATACCAAAAAAGTTTACGGTTTTGATCCAGGTTGGGATTGGGGTCAGGGCTGACCGCGGCGAAGGCTGGTGGCAAACTCTTGAACCGGTCAAGTCCGGCATGGCTCCAAAATGGTCTGGACGATGACGATAATGCCCGATTCCAGTCAAACTCGGTCGTGTCCTCAAGCACGGCCGATCCCGAATTTGATCCTACTTGCTCATAGGATGCCTGAAACATATAAGAATCACCGGGGCGTCCACCGGTATCGGCAACCAACTCGTACAGGTCGGCCGTCAAAATCGCGGCGTCCTCAACGGAAAAGTCCACCCGTCCTTCTATTGCCCGGATTCGATCATTCAGAACCGCGGCCAACGCCCCCAGGCGACCAGGTAAGGAGTTGGACAACCGACCCTGCATCAATGATTTTCTTAATTCAGCCAAAACTGCATCCAGCGGCCAATTTAGATCCGGCCGGCCCATTGCTGTGGTCAGGCGACCATAAACTTTCGCCAGGTCATTCTTCAAACCGGGAAAACTATTCCTCAACTCAGCCATGGTCCGGCCAAACTCCACCAGTTCAAAAAGCCTCTTGGCCAGCCAGGGGTGGGGGAAAGCGTTAAAGAACCTGTCCTTGGGATCCAGCGTCAAGACATCATTAATAACAATGTTGCGGGACCTCAGAGCCCTGGTTATAGAGTTTAAGTCCAGGCCGGCCCGGCTCCACCTGGCCCGGTTAGCCCATTCGGCGGCTTTAACCCTAAAAAAACGAATATTACCTCGTTCAGAACGGTATAATCGGGCCACCCGAGGAAGGGTTATGGACACCCCCTGACCATTATCTTCAATCCGCTCAGGTCCACCAGTGGTTAATTCCGCATGACAACCGACATGAACTTGAGCGTACAAGGTGAGGTAGTCTTTTACTCGGCCCAGGGGCAAACCACCGCGCACCTTGTCCAGGCTTTCTTTAGCTCTGGCTGATACCAGACTAAAATAATAGATACCGCGCCCGGGGCCTGCGGCGGCCTCCTGGAGACCGAGCTTAAACCACCGGCGCCACCGAACCGGCCCCAACTCGTGGAGTAAGTCGGGACCATTTTCCAAAAAATAAACCACCGCATCCGGACAAAGGCCGATTAATTGCACTGCGGCATTCAACATCCTGGAGCCTTCGTTTTTCCCCTGCCAACCCCGGTCGGGTCCGCCAAGCAATGCGAGGGCCCTGGTTATATCAAAAAAACCGGTTTCAGAAGCGGCATCGAGAAATCTGGACAGGGCCGCGGTGAGCCCCAGGTCTATTAAAGGGCGAAAAAACGCGGTTGAGTTTCGGATAAACAGCCGGCCATCATCTATAGATATAAGTGCGGCCATGAAGGCTGCCCGAGACCAGGAACGAATCAAGGTTCCCTTATCCCCGGCCGCCGACAAACCGGTTACCCAACGCAAGTAGTCAACACTCAAACCGGCATTCACATAGGCCAATCGGCGGGCAAACTTTAAAGTCAGTCTGACGATCTTAAGGTCATGGAAGCGACACGCCGCGTCCACAGCAGTCTGCAGAAATTCCTTTGGATCCACCACATCGCCGCCCAGTAGGACCAGTCGGCGGATCTGCCGGGCGATCTCCAAAGGAAAACGGACCAAGCCGTCAGCCTGGTCCTGGGTATAAAACAAATCTTCACTTTTGCCGGACTTATCGTCTTGACCGGACTTATTTTGTTTGGGTTTCATTATGATATCAGCCGAACCGGCTCAAGCCTTAGCATAGTCGTCGAAATCAGGTTAAGATTGACTCGCAAGAGACGGCGCAATGGCCGGATCAGGAACGTTTCCGCACAACCAGCACAGAGCAAGGGGCCCGGCGAACCACCTTTTCAGCCGTGCTGCCAAAAAAGACGTAAGCCAGTCCGGTCAAGCCGTGAGAGCCCATCACCAGGACATCTATATTTTTTTCTTTCACTAAATTAATGATTTCCGTGGCTGGATGCCCACTTAATATGTGGATTTCATAGAATATTTCGTCTTCTCCAAACCGGCTCAAATACATCTCGCCGATCTTTTCCTCTGACATCCGCATGATTTCCTCGGCTGCCACGAGATTCGATTTGTCCACGATAAATTCATTCAAGACGGGTGAAGGGGCCACGATTGGCGGGATGACGTGAATCAGGTGGAGACTGGCTTCGAATTTCTTGGCCAGTTCAGCGGCAGAGGCAAAAGCATAATCCGAGCCATCAGAAAAATCTGTACAAAATCCGATATGCTTAAATATTTTCATGGATGCACCTCGCAATATATTGAACTCATTTTAAAAACGTTCGGCAGTCGGCTTCCGGGGCTCAGTAAAGATAATGACAATAGCGAGTTAGCCGTTTTAGCCAACCAGTCTCTGATAGGACGAGAATCTACGAACATATTGACGTTAATAACGTGTTCATCGAGTTAGTCATGGCGAATGTAATAAGCGGGATCAAGTTTATAGAACACTGGTCGTAGCGCTTGGATGTGGCGGGCCTGGCGGTGTGATCTAGAGACGTATTGTCCGTTGGACGACATCCACCAGCGACTTTTGAGAGGCTTCAGGCTATCCTGGTGCTTGATCAGCAAGTTATTAAGACGAGTGGCCGAAGGTCGGATTAACTGTGCATAATCGGCAGGATATGATTATGGATGTCGGGGCTGGACGACCGAAGAAAACTCCACCCTGCATGAACGGACCGGGCGAAATGGGTCCCAGGTCTTCCTGATGGCCATGAACATCATCTGGGGTATTATAACAACCCGGGAGGGATATCCCTCCCGGGAGTATCATATACACATTTTTAGCAGATAGGCCTATTCGACGGTGGTGATTTCGGCCCGACGATTCTTTTTCCGACCATCTTTGGTGCTGTTGCTAAAGGCCGGCCTGGACAACCCAAACCACTTGACTTCGATACGCTTCCCGGCAATTCCTTCGTTCTTAACCATGTATTTATACACGGCATAGGCTCTTCTCTTGGACAGGCCCATATTGTACTTGGCCGTACCGATGTTACAGGTGTTGCCGGCAATAACCAGATTCATGTCGGGATTAGCCTTCATGAGTTCGGCAATCGCATCGAGGACCTTTCTGGCCGGGGCCTTGACTACTGACCGGTCAAAATCAAACAAGATGGTCCACATTTCAGTTCCA